>JALZAB010000045.1 GCA_030948585.1 Chloroflexota bacterium | reverse complement strand
CAGCCGTGCGCGCGGCACGCGTCGGCCATCGCGCCGACGACGCGCGCGAAGATCGCGGGATCGAGCGAGCTCGTGGAGAAGTAGTCGAGGAAGAACAGCGGTTCGGCGCCCATCGCGAGGGCGTCGTTCACGCAGTGGTGGACGAGATCGGTTCCGACGCCTTCGTGGCGGTCGAGCTGCCGCGCGAGCTCGAGCTTCGTGCCGACGCCATCGGTCGTCGCGACGAGCACGATATCGGTGCCGGTCAGCCGGAACAGGCCGCCGAACGCGCCGATGTCGCCGATGACCTCCGGACGCTTCGTGGCGCGGACCTTCTCGCGGATCCGCGCGAGCGCGTCCTCCGCGCGGGAGAGGTCGACGCCGGCGTCCTGGTACTTCACGCGCGGACCGCCTCGAGCACATCCTTCGTCAGCTCGAGCTGCACCGGCACGAGGTAATCGCCGGTGAAGCACGCGGTGCAGAGCTCGCCTCCGGTCGCGCCGGTGGCGCGCATCATCCCGTTGAGCGACAGGTAGCCGAGCGAATCCGCGCCCACGTACTCGCGGATCTCGGCTTCGCTCATGCGCGATGCGATGAGCTCCTCGCGGCGGGCCATATCCACGCCAAAGAAGCACTGGTGCCGGATCGGCGGGGAGCACACCCGGAGATGCACCTCGCGCGCGCCGTGCCGCTTCAGCAGCTGCACGATCGGGCCGCTCGTGGACCCGCGGACGATCGAGTCGTCGACGACGACGACGCGCTTTCCATCGAGCACGTCGCGGAGAGCGTTGTACTTGAGCGCGACGCTGTGCCGGCGCAGCTCTTGGGTCGGCTGGATGAACGTGCGGCCGATGTAGCGATTCTTGATCAGGCCTTCGCGGAACGGGATCCCGCTCTGACGGGCGTAGCCGACCGCCGCGGGGATCGCGCTGTCGGGGACCGGGATCACGACATCGGCATCAGCGGGATGCTCTTCGGCGAGGATCTCACCCATCCGCTCGCGGGTGGCGTAGACGGACCGGCCACCGATGTCGCTCGACGCCGATGCGAGATAGACGTGCTCGAACACGCAGAGGCCGGTCCGGTCCGCGGCGAGATCGGCGATGGTCACCGGCCCGCGATCGTCGATGCGGAGCACCTCACCCGGTCGCACGTCGCGCACGGTCTCCGCGCCGATCGTCTCGAGGGCGGAGTTCTCGCTCGCCACGATCCACGCGTCGCCCTTGCGGCCGAGGCAGAGCGGGCGCACGCCGAGCGGATCGCGGATCGCGTAGAGCGCGCTCGGCGTGAGGAGGGTGAGCGACCACGCGCCGGCGAGCGATGGCAGGGCCGCGACGATGCGCTGATCCCACGTGCCGCCCGGCGCGGAGGCGATCGCCTGCGCGACGACCTCGGTGTCGCTCGACGTCAGGAAGCGCGTGCCCTGCGCGATGAGCTCGTCGCGCCGCTCGCGCGCGTTGATGCAGTTGCCGTTGTGGCCGAGCGCGAGCTCGCCGAGCTGCTCGTCGCGCACGACCATCGGCTGGGCGTTCTCGATCCGCGACGAGCCGGTCGTCGAGTACCGGGTGTGGCCGATCGCCGCGCGCCCGCTGAGGGCGCCGAGGTCGGGCTCGGCGAAGACCTGGCCGACCAGACCCATGCGCCGCACCACGCGGAGATCGCGCCCGTCCGTCGCGGCGATGCCCGCCGATTCCTGACCGCGATGCTGGAGCGCATACAGCGCGAAGAACATGAGCCGGGCGGGCTCGCTCGGATCCGCGGTGGCCGGAGACCAGATGCCGCAGACCCCGCACACCGCTAGCGCTCCCGCCCGAGGGCCCGGGCGAGCCCGTCGCGGTGCGCGCGGGTCAGCGCTTCGACCGGCGTGCCGAGCACGGGCGCGATCTCCAGGATGTCGCCTCCGATCGAGCCGAGGGTCCAGAGCGGCACGTCGTGCTCGGTCGCGATCGCGCGCACGAGGAGCTCGTCCGCGGTCCGGATCACGAGGACGATGCCCGAGGGTCCCTCGCCGAACAGCATCACGCGCTTGTCGATGCCGCGCACCGCAGGCAGGGTGACCCGCATGCCGACCCGATCGCGGATCGCGAGCTCCGCGAGCGCGACGCCGAGACCACCTTCGCCACGGTCGTGCGCCGCGCGGATCGCCCCGCGGGCATGCGCGGCGAGCACGAACCGCTGGAGGCGCGACTCGAGCGCGAGATCGATCCGCACCGCGCCCTCGGTGTGACCGCGCAGCGCGGCGTACGTCGACGCCGCGAGCGAGACCTGGGCGCTTCCGGCGAGCAGGACGAGATCGCCCGGCTCGCCGGTGCGCGGCAGGATGCGCTTGGACACATCGGCGACGCGACCGACCGCCCCGATGGTCGCGGTCGGCCAGATGTCGCGGCCCTGGGTCGCGTTGTACAGGGACACGTTGCCCGACACGACCGGCACGCCGAGCGCGTCGCACGCCGCGCTGATGCCGGCGACCGTCCGCTCGAGCTGCCATGCGCCCTCCGGTCGCTCGGGGTTGCCGAGGTTGAGACAGTCGGTGATCGCGAGGGGCTCCGCGCCGACGCACACGAGGTTGCGGGTCGCCTCCGCGACCGCGGCCGCCGCGCCGACGAACGGATCGAGCGACGCGACGCGCGGCTGCGCGTCGAGCGCGACCGCGATCCCATCGGGCCGGCCCTTGATCCGCATGATCGCCGCGTCCGCACCGGCGGCAGGGCCGAGGACGGTGTCCGTTCCGACCATCTGGTCGTACGTGCGGTAAAGGACCGCACGAGAGGCGACGTCCGCGGAGCCGAGGAGTTGCAGCAGCTCCACGCCAATTTTCTGCAGGGGCTCGTCGGTGGCGGCGGGCTCGAGCCGCGGCGCGGGCCCAGCCGTTGGTGCGGCGGCCCATCGGCGGACGTCGTACTCCGGCGCATCGTCGGCCAACGCCTTCGGCGGGAGCGACGCGACGAGCTCGCCGTTGCTCTCGATATCCAGGCGCTCGGCGGTGATGACCTCGCCGATCCGTTCGCCGTGCAGCTCCCAGCGCGCGAACACGCGCTCGACGTCGGCCTCGCGGCCCGGACGCGCGATGACGAGCATCCGCTCCTGCGACTCGCTGAGCATCACCTCGTACGGGATCATGCCGGTCGCCCGTCGGGGCACGCGATCGAGGTCGATCCGCATCCCGACGTTGCTCTTTGCGGCGACCTCGCTCGACGCGCAGGTGAGGCCGGCCGCGCCCAGATCCTGGATCGCCTCGACCGCATCTTCCGCGACGAGCTCGAGGGTCGCCTCGAGGAGCAGCTTCTCCACGAACGGATTGCCGACCTGGACGGACGGCCGCTTCGCATCATCGCCCGCGCCGAGCTCGAAGCTCGCGAGCAGCGACGCGCCGGCGATCCCGTCGCGGCCGGTGTCGGACCCGACGAGGTACACGGCGCTGCCCGGCTTCGCGGTCGCGGCCGAGCGCAGGTCGGCGCGGTCGACGATCCCCACGCACATCGCGTTCACCAGTGGGTTGTCGGCGTAGCCAGGCGCGAAGGTGATGTGCCCGCCCACGTCGGGAATGCCGACGCAGTTCCCATAGAAGGAGATGCCGCCCACCACGCCGCGGATCATCCGGCGGGTGCGCTCGTCCTCGGGTGGGCCGAAGAACAGGCCGTTGAGGACCGCGATCGGGCGCGCGCCCATGGCGAAGATGTCGCGGAGGATGCCGCCGACGCCGGTGGCGGCGCCCTGGTACGGCTCGACCGCCGACGGATGGTTGTGGCTCTCCACCTTGAACACACAGAGCAGTCCGCCGCCGAGGTCGACGGCGCCGGCATTCTCGCCCGGCCCGAGCACGACGCGCGGGCCGGTCGTGGGCAGGGTGCGCAGGAGCGTCTTGCTGTGCTTGTAGGCGCAGTGCTCGCTCCACATCGCGCCGAACATGCCCCACTCGAGCGCGTTCGGCTCGCGGGACAAGAGCGCGCGGACGCGATCGGCTTCCGGGTCGGTGAGACCGGCTTCGCGTGGGAGGTGGAACCTAGGCTGCGCCGTCGTCGTCCCCGAGCTCATCGGGGTGACGCTCATGAAGCGGTGCCGTCTCCCAGGAAGACGTCGATCTGGTCGGCGAATGCGGCGAGGTCACCGAGACGGGTCTGCATGTGTCCGTACACCTCATCGATGTCCGTCTGCTCCCGGTCGTACGCGAGCAGGTTGCGCAGGTTCGCGAGGTGCTCCAAACGATACGCCAGCTGCCGGTCGATGATCCCGTGCGCGGCGATCGAATCGAGGATGTCGTGATATGCCTCGGGCTGCGGCAGCGCGAGCGCCGCAATGAGGTACGCGCCCGTGCCGAACGTGAGCTCCACGGCCTGCTGCAGATACCACTGCGCGAGGCCGTAGAGCTTGGGATCGCCCTTGAACTTCACGCGATCGACGCCCTTGAGGTCCTGCAGCAGACCGAGGTACTCCCGGAGCCGTAGGAGGCGGGTCTGCACGTAGACCTCGTCGACCGCGAACCGTTCGCCGCGCACGCGCTCGGCGAGGGCCTTGGATTGGAGCTCGTCGTACTTCTTGAACTCGAGGTATTCCATCGTCGTGCGCGCCGCGAACTGCACGCGCCGGCGCTGATCGCGCTGGAACAGCAACGACCAGGTGTTGATGACCTGGGCCCGCTGCAGTAATGAGGCGTTGTTGAGGATGACGACGTCGAGATCAGCGGTCTCGAGGGCCTTCGAGAGCTCGCTCACGAAGTACACCTGGTAGTCGAAGTACTCGGCGGTCTTGATCTTGTCGAGGAGGAGCAGGCCGACGTCCAGATCGTTGAAGCTGCCCGCGAGCTTCCGCGCCGATGCGGACCCGCTCGCGTACGCGACATCGACGGGCGACGTCTGGAAGAGCTGGGTGAGCTGGGCCTGTTTCTCGAAGAGATCCATCTGCCCTATTGAACGGTCGCAGGAGCCATGCCGGTGTGTCCAGAGGCGGTCAATGCCTCCAGGACGCGCCGGCCGTCGGTCCCGCCGAGCAATTCCTCGCTGCAGCGCTCCGGGTGCGGCATCAGCCCGACCACGTTCCCGGCCGCGTTCCCGACGCCGGCGATGTTCATCGTGCTGCCGTTCGGGTTGGACTCCGGCGTCGCCGCGCCGCGGGCGTCGGTGTACCGGAAGACGATCTGGCCGTTCACCTCGACGCGCGCGAGCGTGAGCTCGTCGGCGACCCAGCAGCCCTCGCCGTGCGCGATCGGCATCCGTACGATCTCGCCGCGCAGGCCGGCGGTGAACGGCGTGCGGTCGCTCTCGATCCGCATGTGGACCCAGTCGCAGCGGAACTCGAGGTGCCGGTTGCGCACCAGCGCGCCCGGAAGCAGCCCGATCTCGCAGAGGATCTGGAACCCGTTGCACGAGCCGAGGATCGGCATCCCCTCGTTGTCCGCCCGCCGCAGCTCGGCCGCGGCCGGCGAGATCGCCGCGATCGCACCCGCCCGGAGGTAGTCGCCGTACGTGAAGCCGCCGGGCACGATCGCGGCGTCGTACCCGCGCAGATCCGCGTCGGCGTGCCACACGATCTCTGCCTCCGCACCGACGAGCCCGAGCGCGTGCGCGAAGTCGACCTCGCTCCACGTCCCTGGGAACCGCAGGACCGCGATCTTCACTCGATAGCCACCTCGATGTCGAACTCCTCGATGACCGGATTTGCGAGCAGCTCGTCGCCCATCCGCGTCGCGGTGACCTGAGCCTCGCCCGAGGAATCCGCGGTGAAACGCACGACGATCACCTTTCCCGTTCGCACCTCCGCGATCTCCATCCCGAGTGAGCGCAACGCACCGCCGATGGCCTCACCCTGCGGGTCCCGGACCTCGGCCTTCGGACGGACCCGGATGGTCGCGACGTACGCGCTCAGGACAGGTCGCTCCCGGTGAGCTTGCGGTAGCACTCGCGGTATCGCTCCGTCGTGCCGCGCACGACCGCCTCCGGAAGCGCCGGGCCGGGCGGCTCGTGGTCCCAGCCCTGGGCGTTGAGGAAGTCGCGCACGAACTGCTTGTCGTACGACGGCGGCGCGCCACCGGGCCGGTACGTGGCCGCGTCCCAGTAGCGCGACGAGTCGGGCGTGAGCGCCTCATCGATGAGAACGAGCGCGCCATCAAGCAGCCCGAACTCGAACTTCGTGTCGGCGAGGATGAGCCCCTGCCCAAGGGCGTACGCATGAGCGTGGCGGTACAGCGCGATCGTGACGTCCTCGAGCTGCTTCGCGAGGTCGCGACCGAGGGCCGCCGCGAGCTGCGCGCGAGAGATGTTCTCGTCGTGGCCGGTGATGGCCTTCGTCGCGGGCGTGAAGATCGGGTCGTCCAGCCGCGCGGATTCCTCGAGGCCCGGCGGCAGCCGCTCGCCGGCGACGGTGCCAGTCTTCCGGTACTCCGCCCAGCCCGAGCCGGCGAGGTAGCCGCGGGCGACGCACTCGTAGTCGATGCGCTCGGCGCGCTTCACCAGGACCGATCGCCCGTCGAGCTCCGGGCGCGAGCGGAACGGTGCCGGGAATTTGGTCACGTCGGTCTCGAGCAGATGGTTGGGGACGATCTTCGCGGTCCGCTCGAACCAGAAATTCGAGAGCTGCGTCAGCACGCGGCCCTTGTCTGGGATCGGCGTGGGCAGGACCACATCGAACGCCGACAGCCGGTCCGACGCGACCATGACGAGCTGGTCCGGGCCGGCTTCGTAGACCTCGCGCACCTTGCCATGCCGGAACAGCGTGGCGCCGGGGATCGCGCTCTTGGTCAACGTCATTCGGGCAACACCCCCGCAAGCTTTGATCGCCAGGTCTTCGCGACATCGCGTGCGACGACGGACGCGAGGCCGCGGTATTCCTCGGGCTGGTCGAGGATCCGCCGCTCGTCCGCTGACAGCGACGCGAGCACCGGCTTCAGCTCCGGGTCGAGCGCCGCGAGCTCGAGCGCCGACCGCCCGCTTCGCTCGGTCTCGAGGGTCAGCCGGCGCACGGCCTCGTGGGCGTCGGCGTGCCCGTGCTTGGCCAGGAGGATGTAGAGGGCCTCGGCGATGATGCCGCCCTTCGACATCGCGACGTTCGCCTTCATCCGGTCACGATCGATGCGGATCCCGTCGATCGACACCCCGAGGCGCGTGGCCGCGTACGCGGTCGCCGCGAGGAGCTCGCCCGAGAAGCGCTGCGACGCCGAGTTCGTGAGGTCGCGCTGGTGCTCGCTGATCTGATCGAGGTACGTGGTGATGATCCGCGGCATGAACGCCTTCCACATGCTCTTCACGTTCTCGAAGGACACTGGGTTGCGCTTCTGGGGCATCGTCGAGCTGCCGACCTGGTTCGGCCGGAAGCCTTCGGCGATCTCCGCGATCTCGGTGCGCTGGAGGTGCCGCATGTCGTCCGCGAGGTTGGCCATGACGCCGAGCGCGGTCACGCACGCATGGGCGAGGTCGCTCCACGCTTCGGGCTCGACGATCTGCGTGGAGTGGCTCGCCGCGACGAGCCCGAGGTGCGCGAGGTAGCGGCGCTCGAGGGCGCGCGGGTCCGTGGCGAGCAGCGCCGGGGCGTTGTACGCACCGACCGCCCCCGAGAGCTTGCCGGGAAGCGCGCGAGCCGATGCTCGGAGCAGCAGGATCCGGCCGCCGATGCGGCTCACGTACTCGGCGATCGCGAACCCGAAGGTGATCGGAACGGCGTGCTGCCCGTGGGTGCGCCCGGCCTGCGCCGTGTCGGCCTCGCCTTCGGCGAGCGCGATGAGCCGCGACGCGAGCAACCCCAGGCGCGGCAACACGACGCGCTCGACGGCCTCGCGGTACCGCCACGCGTTGGCCGTGTCCACCACGT
>JALZAB010000030.1 GCA_030948585.1 Chloroflexota bacterium | reverse complement strand
GCTCCGTGCATCGGCGAGCGACCATGACCCAGAGGAATGGGACCGGGCCGACGTTCGGCCGTGCGTATCGCGCCTACCGCATGCCCCATCGGCGGAACCGCATGTCCCGCCGACCGTCGGTGGGCGGAAAGCTCGGCGCGACCGCGGGGATCCTCACCGCGATGCTCATCACGTTCGCCGTGTTCGCCGGCACCGCGGCTGCGGCGTTCTTCGGCTACTTCGCCGCGGATCTGCCGGCGGCCCACGAGCTCGCGACCGTGCCGGTGCCCCTTTCCACCTATATCTACGACCGGACCGGCGAGCATCTGCTCTACACGCTCGAGGACCAGCGCCGCGAGCTGGTGAAGCTGAGCGAGGTCCCTGAGCTCATGCAGGACGCGACGATCGCGATCGAGGATCACAGCTTCTGGACGAACCCGGGCATCGACCCGAGCGGCATCATCCGCGCCCTCCAGGCGAACGTCGCGAGCGGCGGCATCGCGCAGGGTGGCTCAACGATCACCCAGCAGCTCATCAAGACCCGACTGCTCGGCGACGAGCCGACCGTGACCCGGAAGATCAAGGAAGCGATTCTCGCGATCGAGGCGACCCGGACCTTCACGAAGCAGGAGATCATGGAGATGTACCTCTCCCAGATCTTCTATGGCAATCAGTCCTATGGCCTCAAGGCCGCGGCGAAGACCTACTTCGGCGTGGCGGACCTGAACACCCTCACCCTCGGACAGATGGCCCTGCTGGCCGGCCTACCCCAGGCCCCGTCGGAATACGACCCGGTCCAGAACCCGGCCGCGGCGAACGCCCGACGGGCGCTCGTCCTCGACGCCATGGTCGAGTACGGGTATGTGACCCAGGCCCAGGCGGATGCCGCCAAGGTCGAGCCGATCAAGGTCACGCCCGCGCAGACGTCCCTCTATGCGCCGCACTTCACCTTCCGCGCCCGCGAGCAGCTCATCACCATGCTGGGCGAGAAGGCCGCCTACCGCGGCGGGTACCGCGTGTACACGACCCTCGACTACAACATGCAGCAGCTCGCCGAGAAAGAGGTCAAGGACCACGTCGACGGGCTGAAGTTCGCGAACGTCAACAACGCCGCGCTCATCACGATGGACCCGACGACGGGCGAGATCCTCGCATACGTCGGCAGCAAGGACTACTACGACCACTCGCCCAAGGTCCAGGGTGACTACGACGTCGCGGGCATCGCGCTCCGGCAGCCCGGATCGACGTTCAAGATGTTCACGTACCTCACTGGCCTGCTGAAGGGCGGGATGACCGCGTCCACGGTGCTGAACGACATCGAATTCAAGTCACCGGATGGCAGCGGCAAGTCGTACGAGCCCAAGGACGCGACCAAGGAACAGCATGGCCCGACGACGATCCGGCAGGCGCTCCGCGAATCGCTGAACCTGCCCGCGCTCAACGTCACCCGCATGGTCGGCGTCGACGCGATCATCGACACGGTCCACCAGCTGGGCATCAATCGCGAGTTCGACCGCTCGCGGCTCGGGCTGAGCTTCGGGATCGGCGCGGCCGAAATGCGGCTCATCGACATGGCGAGCGCCTACCAGGTGGTTGCCAATTACGGCCGCCGCATCGAGCCGACCTTCATCATGAAGATCGTCGATAGCAGCGGGAACGTCGCCCGGGACTTCACCAAGGTCGAGACGAAGCAGGTGCTGGACGAGCGCTACGCGTGGGTGATGACGAACATCCTCAAGGACAACACCGACCCCGTGCACGGCTCCTTCGTGTTCGGGCCGTTCACGTCGATCGGCCGCCCCGCGGCCCTCAAGACTGGAACGACCGACAACCTCCAGGACGTGCTCGCCATCGGCTACACGCCCACGCGCCTCACCGCGATCTGGATGGGCAACTCGGACAACAGCGAGATGAGCGGCATCAGCTCGGCGCTCGGTCCCGGCATCCTGTGGCGTGATTACATGAAGACGGTCGTCGGCGCCCTGCCGCCCGACGATTTCAAGCGGCCTGCCGGCATCGTCGACAAGGTCGTCTGCGTGAACCCCGCGCTCACCGGTGGGAACGGCTCCGGCAAGCTGCCCGGTCCGAGCTGTCCGTCCAACTTCCGTTGGACCGAGCAGTACGTGCAGGGCACCGAGCCGACGACCGATGACCGCGACGTCTACGTGGGCGGCTGCTACAAGATCGCGATCCCGTTCGCCGACTGGGCGCCGGACATTGCACGGTGGGCGAGCGCGGCCAACGGCGGCGCGTACAACTACGGCCGCTTCAACTGGAACATCTGCGGCTACGGCGCGGCCAAGCCCAGCGCGTCTCCGGGGGCCTCCCCGTCAGGTGCGGCGCCGACCCAGCCGCCCGGTCCGATCATCATCACCCCTCCGCCGGGGCCCACGAAGAAGCCGTAGCCTCGGGGCACGGCCCGCACCAGGATGCTCTCCGCGCCCGGCGCCTGGATCGAGATGGTCGAGGTCAACCCCCCGCGCC
>JALZAB010000021.1 GCA_030948585.1 Chloroflexota bacterium | reverse complement strand
GAGACCGTCGACTGGTACCCGAACTACGACAGCCGGCACATGCAGCCCACGGTGCTCCCGGCGCGCGTCCCGAACCTGCTCATCAACGGGTCGACGGGCATCGCGGTCGGTATGGCGAGCAACATCCCGCCGCACAACCTTCGCGAGGTCGCCGAGGCCACCAAACGGCTCGTCGACGATCCGGAGCTCACCAACGACGACCTCTGCGAGACGGTCCTCGGTCCCGACTTCCCGGGTGGCGGGGTCATCTACCGGTTCGAGGAGCAGAAGAACATCGAGACCGGCGCGGCAGAGCGCGTGGACGCGATCCGCCGCGCGTATGCCAACGGCCGCGGCCGGATCCTCATGCGGGCGACGGCCCACGTCGAGGATGGCAAGGGCGGCCGGCAGTCCATCGTGGTCACCGAGCTGCCGTACGCCGTAAACAAGGCGACCCTGATCGAGAAGATCGCCGACCTCGTGCAGGGCAAGCGGCTCGCGGGCATCTCCGACATCCGTGACGAGAGCGACCGCGAGGGGATGCGGGTCGTGGTCGAGATCAAGCGCGACGACAACGCGGAGCGCGTCCTCAACAACCTGTACAAGCACACCGCGATGCAGTCGGCGTTCAACCTGAACATGCTCGCGCTCGTCGACTCGTCGCCGAAGACGCTGTCGTTGAAGGACGTCCTGCAGCACCACATCGACTACCGCAAGCAGGTCATCAAGCGGCGCACGGAGTTCGATCTCGGGAAAGCGAAGGAGCGCGCCCACATCCTCGAGGGCTTCAAGATCGCGCTCGACCACATCGACGAGATCGTGAAGACCATCCGCGCGAGCAAGAGCCCAGAGTCGGCGCTGGCCAACCTCCGCGAGAAGTTCGAGCTCTCGGAGATCCAGGCCCGCGCGATCCTGGACATGCAGCTCCGCCGCCTGACCGGCCTCGAGCGCCAGCGCGTCGAAGACGAGTACCGCGAGACCATCAAGCTCATCGCCGAGCTCGAGTCGATCCTCGGGAACGCGCGCAAGATCCTGTTCCTCATCAAGCAGGACATGGACGAGCTGGTCGCCAAGTACGGCGACGACCGCCGCACGAAGATCCTCGATGACCTCAACCGGGAGCTGACGGACCAGGACCTGGTGGCCGACGAGGACGTCGTCATCACGGTCTCGACCCGCAACTACGTGAAGCGGATGCCCCTGTCGACTTACAAGGCCCAGCACCGCGGCGGGCGAGGCGTGATCGGCATGGCCACCCGCGACGAGGACGATGTCGAGCATCTCGTCGTCGCTCGCAACCACGACCGCCTGTACGTGTTCACCGACCGCGGCCGGGTGTTCGCGCTCAAGGCGTTCGAGCTCCCGGACGCGAGCCGCACCGCGAAGGGCACGCCGATCCAGAACATCCTCGAGGCCATGCAGTCCGGCGAGCGGGTCTCCGCCCTCATCGCGATCCGCGAGGGTGGCGCGGTCCCGCACCTGGTCATGGCCACCCGCAAGGGCTTCGTGAAGAAGACCCCGCTCGCCGAGTACGGCAACGTGCGCCGGGCGGGCCTCATCGCGATCCTCCTGCGCAAGGACGACCGCCTCGCCTGGGTCGCCGCAGCCGGCGACAAGGACCGCATCGTCATCGCCACCAAGAAGGGCAAGGCGATCACCTTCCAGGCCACCGATACACGGCCCATGGGCCGCCAGACCCAGGGCGTCACCGGCATCCGGCTTTCCAAGGGCGACGAGGTCATCGGGATGGGCGTCGTGAATGCCCGGATGGAGGTCCTCTCGGTCACCGAGAACGGGTACGGCAAGCGCACCAAGGTCGAGGATTTCCCGACGCACAACCGCGGCGGTCAGGGCGTCATCCTCGCGTCGGTCACCGCGAAGACCGGCAACGTCGCGGCGATCCAGGTCATCGACGAGAAGAGCGAAGAGGTGCTGCTCATCTCCACTAACGGCGTGGTCATCCGCGTTCCGATGGACCAGATCCGGGTCCTCGGCCGCGCGACGCAGGGCGTGAAGGTGATGGCGACCGGCGAGGCGAAGATCGCATCGATCGCGACGTTCGCGACGACGCGCCCGTCGCAGCCGGGTCTCGGTCTCCCGAACAGCTAGCCGCCCCGTTACCGGGGCTGTCCGCGTCGCGTACGTTCTCGCGACACGCGCACCTGGACAGTACGAAATCGCTACCAAAACCCGTTGCGCTGCGCCAGGGTGCCCCGTTACCTTCGTGCCAGGAGCACGAAAACGTGCGCTCCGGACGCTGAGGGAAGAGGAAACCGACCGGATTTGATCCGTCTCGAGGACGTCAGCAAGCGCTACCCGAACGGGACCGCGGCGCTGCAGGACGTTGACCTCACCATCGGCCCTGGCGAATTCGCCTTCCTGGTCGGCTCATCGGGAGCCGGGAAGTCGACCCTCATCCGGCTCCTGATCCGGGAGGAGCTCCCGACCACCGGGCGCGTCGTCGTGAACGACAAGGACGTCGCCCGCATGCGCCGGTCGCAGGTCCCGAACCTTCGGCGGCTGGTCGGCGTCGTGTTCCAGGATTTCAAGCTGCTCCCGACGAAGACCGTCACGGAGAACGTCGCATTCGCGCTCGTCGTGACCGGGCACACCGGCCGCGTGGTCCGCGAGGAGACCGAGCGCGCATTGCAGGTGGTCGGGCTGTCGAACCGTCGCAGCCACTTCCCGCGCGAGCTCTCCGGCGGAGAGCAGCAGCGCGTCGCCATCGCCCGCGCTCTGGTGAACCGGCCGAAGGTCCTCATCGCCGACGAGCCCACTGGCAACCTCGACCCGGTCACGAGCTGGGAGATCATCAAGCTCCTCACGCACGTGCAGGAGCTCGGCACGACGCTCGTCATGGCGACCCACAACGCTGAGATCGTGAACGCGCTCCGCCGGCGGGTCATCCATCTCGACAAGGGATCCGTCGTGCGGGACGAGCGCGAAGGGCTGTACGCCGCATGAGGCGCATCGGCTACGTCTTCGTTGCCGCGTGGCAGGGCTTCTGGCGCAACCCGGTCATGAGCGTGGCCGCGACGCTGACGGTGTCGCTCATGCTGCTGCTGTTCGCGTTCTTCATCGTGACGGACCGCGGGCTCCAAGCGGCGGTGACGGCGCTCGAATCCAAGGTCGAGCTCGTCCTGTACATCGACGACGGCGCGAAGCCGTCCGACACGCTGGCGCTCAAGGCGCGGATCGAGAAGGATCCGGCCGTCGCGCGGGTCGAGTACGTCACCAAGCAGCAGGCCCTCGACCGGCTGCGTGACCTGGCGCAGCGCAAGGAGGACTTCACCCTCGCGGACCTCGGCACGAACCCGCTGCCCGCATCGCTCGAGATCAAGCTCGCCAACGCCCAGGAGACCGGCCGGCTCGCGGCGTCGCTCCGCGAGGAGCTCGGTCGCGGGGTGGTGACCGACGTGATCGACAACCCGACCGTCGTCGAGAAGCTGCTCACGATCACCCGGGTGCTCTCGATCGGCGGGATCGCTGTCCTCGCGATGATGCTGTTCGTGGCCCTGTTCGTCATCGTGAACACGATCCGCATCGCCGTGCATGCCCGACGTGATGAGATCGAGATCATGCAGCTCGTCGGCGCGACCGATTGGTTCGTGAGCTGGCCGTTCATCGTCGAAGGGATGCTCGTCGGGGTCCTCGGCGCGATCGTCGCGCTCGCCGTCCTCGGCGCGGCCTCGCAGCCGGTCACGAGCGCGATGGTCGGCTTCCTGGACATCCTCCCGGTGTCGCTCGGCACGAACTTCGTGCTCGAGCTCGCCGTCGGCGTCCTTGGGTTCGCGCTCCTGGTCGGCGGCTTCGGGGCGTCGTTCTCCGTCCGGTCGCAGCTCGCCAAGGGAGCCCGGGCTTGACCTTTCACCACACGAACTGCGACCATCCGGCAGGTATGGGAGCTCCCCGGGCACGCCGGGGAGGTGGGAACAAGAGGAATACGGGCCTTCGCACGATGATCGTCGTGCTGACCGGGCTCGCCCTGTTCCTTGGGCAGGTCATTCCGGCATCGGCTGACGACCCGCTCGTCGACGCACTCCGCCGCAAGCAGGAGCTCGAGCGCGCCGTCGCCGTCTCGCGCGCGAACACCGAGCGATACAAGCAGGCCGCGAATCAGTTCCAGGTCGCGGTCAGCAACTCGAACTCGGCGATCGAGGGGCTCCAGGCGAAGGCCGACGCCGCGCAGTCGCAGGCGGAGCAGCTGGGCTACGAGATCCAGATCACCGAAGAGCAGCTCCAGCTCGTGAGCTTCCAGCTCGATGAGACGAACGCGCTCGTGTCGTCGTTGAAGGCGCAAGTGGACGCGGAGAACAAGCAGCTGGTGCAGCGCGAGGAGCTCTACGCGAAGCACCTGCGCACCACGTACCGCCAGGCCCAGATCAGCCCACTCGAGATGCTTCTCTCGTCGAGCTCGCTCTCCGAGTTCGCCGGACGGATCCAGGCGATGGTCATCATCAATCGCCAGGACGTGCAGCTCGCCAACGAGATCCGCTCGCTGCGCGACGAGGCGTCCGCGAACGTCGGCCTGACCACCGAGAAGGCCGCCGAGATGGTCGGGCTGCAGGAGCAGATCACCCAGCAGCGCGCCGGCCTCGCGGAGCAGAAGGCCCGCTACGACAAGCTCATCAGGGAGGCTGAGGCGGCGATCGGCCAGACCGCCGTGCAGCGCGACCAGGCAGCGGCCCTCGCGGCGGCCCAGCTGGGCGCGGCCGCGAAGCAGACGCAAGAGACCGCGAGCCTCAACAAGCTGCTGCAGGACGCGGAAGCGCAGTACACGCAGCTCGCGGCGCTCGCTGCCGCGCGCTCCGGCCTTGGCGTCTACGCCGGTGGCAAGGTGCAGACCTGGCCGCTTCGTGGCGCCCTGACATCGCCGTTCGGCGCACGCTGGGGCGGGTTCCACAACGGCCTCGACATCGCGGCCCCGATGTACTCACCGATCGTCGCCGCTTCAGCCGGGCGCGTGACCACGGTCGGCAAGCCGTACCTCGCGTCGGGCGACACCGCGACCGTCGTGATCATCGCGCACGGCAACAACTTCTCGACGCTGTACGGCCACCTCGACGACCGCGTACACCCGCCGATCGTCCAGGCCGGCCAGTACGTCGCGGCGGGCCAGGTCATCGCATATGAGGGCATGACCGGCTGGACGACCGGGCCCCACCTGCACTTCATGACGATCCTCAACGGCCGCGCTGTCGACCCGCTCCCGTATCTTCCTTAGATAAGCATCTCGGCCTGCGCTGACCTGCGGGTCAGCTCCGGCGCCGACACGGGCTCAGGGCCGGTGGTACTCCCTCGGCGCCTGAAAGCCAGTCTTGATCAAGCATCTCGGAGCTTCGGCATTCGCGTCATATCCTCGACACGGGCTCAAGCCTGGCGGAACTCCCTCGTCGGGCGAAGCCCTCCTCGGTCGTCCTTTTTGGCCACGGTATGAACCCGTCTTTGGGTTTGCTACGATTTACGGCGAAAGAAAGGAGGTGATGTGGAGTGGGCTATAGCTCTGGGAATCCGAAGACCCGTGCTGCTCACTTCAGGCTTCCGGATATGCATCCAACTGAGGTGATCGCGGTCTAGCGAGTCTTCGCGAGACCCAACGAAGAGGCGGCGGCAGTGATGCCGCCGCCTTTTTCATTGTCCTTACGCTCACCACGTCATGGCCACCCCCCGACCGACCAAGCCGAGCGGCCGCAGCCACTCCGACCGTCAGCGCCCGCCCAAACCGGCGGCGGAGGACGAGGGCCCTCGCGAGCTCGTGCTGGCCGACAACCGCAAGGCCCGCTTCAACTACGCCATCGACCGGAAGCTCGAGGCGGGGCTCGCGCTGACCGGGACCGAGATCAAGTCCGTGCGCGCGGGTCGGACGAACCTGTCCGACGGCTACGCCCGCATCGACAAAGGCGAGGCCTGGCTGCGGAACGTGCATATCGCGCCCTGGCAAAATGCGGTCGGGTTCGAAGAGCACGACCCGACCCGGCCGCGCAAGCTGCTGCTGCACCGCGAGGAGATCGTGGGGCTCCTCGGCGCGGTCGCCCAGCAGGGGTACACCCTCGTACCGCTGCGCCTGTACATCAAGAACGGCGTCGCGAAGGTGGAGCTCGGGCTCGCGAAGGGCAAACGCCGCTACGACAAGCGCCAGGCCATCAAGGAACGCGAGACCCGGCGCGAGATGGAAGCTGCCATCAAGCGCCGGGTCGGGCGCGGACCGGGCCGGGGCGAGAGCTAACCGCCGAACGCGGGAGCGGCCTCCGCCTCGCGGACCTGCGCGCCGCGCTGGTGCCGGCGGATCGGAACGTCCGCCAGGAAGACCGATGCGACCATCGCGAGGATCGCGGCGACGGACGCGGCGAGGAAGACATCCTGCAGCGTCGCCGCGAGCGCACCACGAATGGCGTTGAGGATCGGCTCGGGGATGTGCGCGGACGGATCGAAGAGCTGCTGCGCGTTGCCGGAGCCCAGGCCCTGGAGCTGCTGGGGCGGGAGGTTGAGCTCGGCGATCTTCGCCTGGATGTTCGCCGGCAGGCGCTGGGAGAGGAACGCGCCGAGGATGGCGGTGCCGATCGTCGCCCCGACGTTCCGGAAGAACTGGATCTGGCTCGTGACCACGCCGATGTAGCGCGGCTCGACGGCGGACTGCACGGCGTTGAGGTACAGCGGGAAGGTGATGCCGACGCCGAAGCCGACGATGACGAGGTCACGGACGATCTCGACCGACTGCGTCGCCGGCGTGATCGTGGACATGAGGAACGTCCCGATCGCGACGAGCCCGGTCCCGAGGGTGCCGAGGTACCGGTAACGCTTGATCCGCAGCATGATCTGGCCGGTCATGACACTGCCGGCGATGAGGCCGACCATCATCGGGGTCACGAGCAGGCCGGAGTTCGTGGCAGCGATCCCGAGGACGCCCTGGTAGACGAGTGGCACGTACACGATGGCGCCGAACATCCCGACCGCGACGAGGAAGCCGACGAGCACCGAGACGGCGAACGTGCGGTTCTTGAACAGCTCGAACGGCACGATCGGGTGATCGGTGCGCCGCTCGAGGAAATAGAACCCGATGAGGATCGCGACGCCAGCCCCGAGGAGTCCGAGGACCTCGGGAGAGCCCCAGCTGTGGTCGCGGGTGATCGAGAAGGCGATGAGGATCGGAGCAAGGCCCGCCGCGAGCGCGCCGGCGCCGATGAAGTCGATGTCGCGCCACGTCGCGTTGTGCGCGGTGCGGGGCATGGTGAAGAAGACGAATAGCACGGCGGCGATGCCGACCGGGACGTTCACGTAGAACACCCAGCGCCAGCCGACGTTGTCGGTCAGGTAGCCACCGATCGTCGGGCCGACCACCGAGGCGATGCCGAAGATCCCTCCGAACAGGCCCTGGATGCGGGCCCGGCGCTCGATCGTGAAGACGTCGGCGATCGAGGCGAAGACGCTGGAGAAGAGCACCCCGGCGAACAGGCCCTGAATGCCCCGGAACGCGACCAGCTGCATCATGTCGCGCGCCTGGCCGCAGAGGGCGGAGGCGAGGACGAACCCGATCATCCCGATGAGCAGCAGCGGCTTGCGGCCGAAGAGGTCACCGAGCTTCCCGGAGATGGGCGTCATGATCGTCGACGTCACGAGGTACGCCGTGAGGACCCACGCGTAGTAATCGAGGCCGTTGAGCTCCGACACGATGCGCGGCAGCGCCGTGCCGACGATGGTCTGATCGAGCGCGGCGAGGAACAGCGCGAGCATGATCCCGACCGTCACTAGGACGAGTCGGCGGCCGTGCAGTTCACCTGACAATGCGGGTCTCCTTTGACGCGGTTGGGGACACGAGGATCTCGTTGAGGTCGGCGATCGCGGCGCGCAGTCGGGTCTTCTGCTCGGCGCCGACGCCGTCGAAGACCCGGACCATCGCCGTGGTCATGAGCTCGCCGACGCGCTCGCGCTCGGCGTGACCCTTATCGGTCAGCTCGACGACGACCGCGCGTCGATCGCTCGGGTCATCGATGCGCCGCACGTGGCCCTCGGCGACGAGGCCCTCGATCACGTCGGTCATCGCCGACGGCGTGGTGCCGCAGAGGGACGCGAGCTCGCCGGCCCGGACCGGGCCGCGGCTCTCGAGGATGCCGAGGGTCTTGAACCGGCCGATGGACCCGCCGCCGCCCTCCCGGACGGCCGTGGCCCAGACCTGACCCATGACCGGGAACAGGGCCAGGAGCTGGCGAGCCGCGCGAAGGTCGGTCTGGGAGGGGGCTTTGGGGGGTGCGGTTGGGGACATTATTCGCCTTTCCGGATAATTCGGTCAGCGAAATATACGGGAGTCGAACGGCCCGCGCGAGGCTCGTTTCGCATCGTTGGCGACACTTCGGCCATCTCACGCTCCGAGCCGTCCGGCCGTTCTAGGGTCGTGAGCAGGATGCGCATCGCGATCACGTTCGTGGCCTGCGCCCTCATCTGGGGCAGCACGTTCCTGGCGATCCGGTTCGGCAACGAGGCCACCCCGCCGGTCTGGGCGGCGACCATCCGACTGGTCATTGCCTCGGTCCTTTTGTTCGGCATCGCGGCCGCGTTCCGGATGCCCCTCCCGCGCGGGCAGGCCCTTCGCGGTGCGGCGCTCTGGGGCGTGTTCAACCTCGGCGTGAACCTGTCGCTCCTCTATATCGGGGAGACCACCGTGCCGAGCGGGATTGCGGCGGTGCTCTTCGCGACGGCGCCGCTCTCGACCGCGCTCCTCGCGGCGCTCTTCGGGGTCGAGCCCCTCGTCGCGCGGAAGCTCATCGCGGCGGTCATCGCGATCGCGGGCGTCGCCGTGATCTTCGCCGGAGAGCTTGGCATGGCGGTCCCGTTCGGGGGGTTGCTGACGGTGTTCGGCGCAGCGACCGCGGCAGCGCTCGCGAACGTGCTGCTCAAACGGGCGCCGAAGCAACAGGTCATTCCGCTGAACGCGATCGGCACGGCCGCCGGTGCCGCGGTGTGCCTCGTCATCAGCCTCGCGTTGGGCGAGTCCCACGCCATCCCACAGACCGCGGCGGCATGGATCCCGATCCTCTACCTGACGCTTGCCGGATCGCTGGGCGCGTTCGTGCTGTTCTCCTGGCTGGTGACGCACTGGTCCGTCTCGAACGCGAGCCTGCTCGGGGTGACCGTACCGATCATCGCCGTGATCCTTGGCGGGCTCGTGAAGGGCGAACAGCCAGCGGCGCTGACGTACGTTGGCGCCGCGATCGTGATCAGCGCGATCCTGATCGCCCTGCGCGCGCCGCATCCCCAGGCAGCGCCCGCAGCCGTCGCCGCCGAGGCGGACTAGCCAGCGCGCAGCCCGGCAGATGCCCATTGATCACGCCGGTCGCATGCAGGATCGACTCGGCGATGGTCGGACCCACGAAGGTGAAGCCGCGCGACCGCAGCTCCTTCGCCAGGGTCGCCGGGTCGGCGAATGTGCCGAGCCACCGCGCCACGCTGCCGACGTCGTCGCGGAGATCGAGATACGCGCGTGCGTTCGCGATCACGGAGCGGATCTTCGCCCGGTTGCGAACGATGCCGGCGTCGGCGAGCAGCCGCCGCTCATCGCGGGCCGTGAACCGCGCGACCCGCTCGGGCCGGAAGCCGGCGAAGGCTGTCCGATACGCGGCGCGCTTGGTGAGGATCGTCGCCCACGACAGCCCGGCCTGCGCGCCCTCGAGGCTGATGCGCTCGAACAGCGCCGCGTCGCCCCGGGCCATCCGCCCCCACTCGCGATCGTGGTACGCGCGCATCACCGGACTCGACTCGGCCCACGCGCATCTAGTCACCGGCCGACGATAGAAGGCCGCCCGGCGACGACGAGCTAGGGAGCGACGACCACGGTCGTCGTGAAGACCAGCGCCAGAAGGATGCAGGCTTGACCGCTCGGACAGATGATCGAGCCGGTCGCCGTCACCGTGGCCGTCCCCGGAGCCGCGGCCGTCCAGATGGCCTGGGTGCCTCGCACCAGCAGATACCGCTGGACCCCCTGCACGAGCAGTACGCCGTCCGGTGGATCGAGGTGCCAGTCGTAGTCCGCACCAAGGGCCACCTGGATCGTGTCGCCGACCCGGGCGTGGAGCGTGCCGTGATCGCTCGCGCGGGTGATCACGACGGCACCGGGGATCGGGGTCGACAGGGGCGATGGGGCCGATCCCCCGGCGCTGCCGCACGACACGCCGAGGGCGACGGCGAGAGCGACGGCGACATGGCACATAGGGGACTAACGCTGGACCGCCGCGGCCGGTTCCGCTAGGGCTTCGTCCACCCCGGCGGCATGAGAATCGGCCCATCCAGCGTGGGGTAGTACACCTGCCAGCCGTAGAAGCCGCGGTACGCGAGGGGATCCGCGTGCATCGCCTCGCCGTAGCCCTTGACCGCGTTCACGTAGAACGACGAGTGGTTATAGGCGAAGATCGCCTTATCCATATCACCGGGCGCACCCGCGGCCTTCAGGTATCGCGCCGCCGCGAGGATCGAATCGTGGTAGCTGTTCACGTCACCGCCCGCGCCGTACGCCGCCCAGGTCGACGGAATGAACTGCATCGGACCCTGCGCACCGGCGGACGAATCTCCTCGGATCCGCCCCATCCGGGTCTCGATGAGGTTGATCGACGCGAGGAAGTACCACGGCACCCCGAAGGTCGCCTCGGCTTCCTTGTAGTAGGACATCAGCTCATCGATGGGCGGCGGCTGCACGATGTGCCAGTCGGGCAGGCTCTTCGGGATGGGTCCCGCGTGCAGCTGGCGGAGCTGCTTGCCGGCCTCGATCGCCGCGGAGATGGTCGCTTTCGGTGTCGGAGGCAGCGCGGCGACGACCTGATCGGTCCATTCGGGGTAGTCGGCCAGGCGGGCGATGTCGAGCTGTTCCGCGTGGCCGGCCCACGCGATCTGAGCGGCGGTCGCGTTCGGGTCGTGGATCAGCGCTTCGACCATCACGAGCTGCGCGGCAAGGGACGTGGCGTCGTTTGCGATGACCGGCGGCGCGCTCCAGTTGGGCGTCGGGGCCGGCGTCGCCGTCGGGGCCGGCGTGGGGCTCTGCGTCGGGACCGGCGTGAACCGGATGGTCGGCGTCGGTGTGTCGGCGCGCGTGACGGCCTCCGGCGCGCAGGCGGCCATCAGCGCCGCGACGAGAGCGACGGACAGAGCACGCAGCACCGGGGACATGCAAGCCCTAACGCTCGCACGTCGCGTTCCGACACGCATTGGTCATCCAGCCCCTGGTCGCTCGTTCGCCGAACGAGCCTACCCTCGCATCGATGCGCATGCGTACGGCCGCGGTCGCCTTCAGCGGGTTCATCGTGCTCGGGCTGCCCACGGGCATGCTCGGGATCGCGTGGCCCTCGATGCGGGCTGCGCTCGATGCCCCGCTCGCCGGACTCGGCGTGCTGCTCGCCGCGATGACCGTGACCCAGTTCGCTTCGAGCGGCCTGTCGGGGCTGATCCGCGAGCGGTTCGGAACGACCGCGCTCCTCCTTGTCCCCACAGGCCTCGCGGCGGGCGGCCTTGCGCTGTTCGCGCTCGCGACCACGTGGCCCCTGATGATCGCGGCGGCCGCGATCCTCGGAGCGGGTCTCGGTCTCCTCGACGCCGCCGTCAACATGGAGGCGGCACTGAAGCGCGGCGTGCGATTCATGGGCGCACTGCACGCCTCGTGGGCGCTTGGCGCGACGCTCGGCCCGGTGCTCATCGGCACCGTGCTCGTCGCCACCGGATCGTGGCGCCTCGGGTACGCCGTTGCCGCCGGCGCATTCGTCGTGCTCGCCGTAGCCACCTATATGACACGAGCGGAGCTCGGCTCCGCGCCTGAGCGCGTCGACGCGCCGACGGCCACGGCCAGCGCCAGACGCACCATTGCCACGGGCGCCGCGCTGCTGTTCGTCTATGTCGGTATCGAGCTTGGTGCCGGGCAATGGAGCTTCACGCGGCTCACCGCGGATGGGGCGCTCACCGACGGCATCGCCGGCCTCGCGGTGTTCCTCTACTGGTCGGCGCTCGCTGCGGGCCGCATCGGGCTCGCGCTGTTCGGCGAGCGCGCGGGCGCCACGCGTCTGTTCGACCTCAGCGTCGGCGGGGCGCTCGTGAGCGCGATCGCGTTCTGGCTCCTGCCCCCAGCGGTCGCCGCGCTCGTGGCGCTCCCCGCCATCGGCATCTCGCTATCCGTGTTCGTGCCCCTGCTCCTGTATCTCACGCCGGGTCGCGTGGGTCGCGCCTCCGCGCCGCGAGCGATCGGCTATCAGGTCGCGGCGGGCATGGTCGGCGGAGCGGTGCTGCCGGCCGCGATCGGCGTGGTCATGCAATCGAGCGGCGTCGGCGCGCTCGGAGCGTGCCTCTCCGCTCTGGCCCTGGTGCTGGGCGGGCTTCACCTTGCCGCGCGCGGCGCCGCCTGACCGGCGTCCGGCTCGACCTGGCGGAAGTGCCGCACGGGCGAGGCGAGCAGATAGAGGAACGCCACGGCCGCGATGAGCCCGGACAGGAACAGTGTCGGACGCAGACCGATGTGATCGGCGAGCACACCCGCGCCGAACGCCGCGGGCGGAGCCACGCCGAACGAGATGAACCGTGTCGCTGCGGTGACCCGCCCAAGCAGGCGCTCGGGCGTAACAGCCTGCTGCAGACTGCTCGAGCTCACCGTCCACAACGGCACGGTCAGGCCGAGGAGCGCCTGCGACGCCATGACGACGATGGCGGCGTCGAGCGGCGGGCCTGCGGCGAACGGCAGGACCAGCCGACTCGCCGTCTCGAGCAAGAGCGCGGCGATCATCACCGGGCCGAGGCCCCAGCGGCGAGTGAGCGGCCCGGCCAATGTCGCCCCAACGAGGCTCAACGGACCGATGGCCGCGAGCGAGAGCCCGAGCAGCGCGGGCGAGAGACCGAGCTCCCGGGTGGCATATACGACCAGGATGGCCTGCACGGCGAACCATTCGATGTTCGCGAGCGCGATCGCGATCACGGACCGGAAGACGATCTCGTGGCCGCGCATCCACCGGGCGCCTTCGACGATCTCGTGCCAGATGCGTTGGTCGGGCGCGCGCGGAGGGATGACCTCGGTGGACCGGATGCGCGCGAGCAGCGTCGCGGAGACGAGGAAGCTCACCGCATCGAAGGCCATCGCCGTCGGCGCCGTGAGCAGCTGCACGAGGATCCCGCCGAGAGACGGCCCGGCGACCTGCGCGACCGCGCTCGACGCCTGCAGCCGGCTGTTGGCGGAAACGAGCCGAGCCCGCCCGACCAGTGACGGAACGAGCGCCGAGCGCGCGAGCTCCGTCGCCACCGCGAAGGATCCGGCGAGGAATGCCACCGCGTACAGCTGGGTCATCCCGAGGCGCCCGGCCGCAGCCGCGATCGGGATCGACCCGATCGCGATCGCGCTACCGATATCGGATGCGACGAGGATGGGTTTCCTCGGCAGCCGATCGACCCACGCACCGATGAACAGGCCGAGAACGAGCGCGGGCGCCATCCGGAACGCCACCAGCAGTCCGGTCTCGGTCGCCCCGGCGCCGAGCACGAGCACCGCCGTCAGCGGTAGCGCCAGGACGGTGACCTGGCTGCCGACGACCGCGATCGTGAACCCCAACCAGAGCTTCACGAAGTCCCGGCTTCTGCCCGCAGGTGCGCCGGACGATGCCATCATCTGATGATGGCGGATGAGCGCGATGGAGCGGCGGGGCTCGCGAGCTCCGTGCTGATCATCGACGACAGCAGCGCGGTGCGCGACGGCCTCCGTACGCTCGTCGAGACCGACGCGACCCTGCGCACGGTCGGCGAGGCCGCGACGGCCTACGAGGGAGTGCATCTCGCGTTGGCGTTACGACCCGATCTCATCCTGCTGGACAACGAGATGCCCGGCCGCCGAGGGATGGACGTGCTGCCCGTGCTCCGATCCGCGCTTCCGGACACGATCGTCGTCGTGTTCTCGATGTCCCCGTCGATCTCCGAGGAGGCGTACCGGCTCGGCGCGACCGCGGTCGTGAGCAAGGACGGAAGCCAGGCTCGGCTACTCGACACGCTGCGCGAGCTGCGCCGCGGTCAGACGTCCACGACCGTGCACCTCGCGAGCTTCGCGCGGCTGCAGGCTCGGTCCCGGGCCATACCCACCCGCGACATCGCGCTGCTGCTCGCCGCCGTGCTCTCGTACGTGGTCGCATATCTGGTCGCCGAGCCGCGGCTCGAGGCGGGCGCGGCAGTGGTGGGCATCGCGAGCGTCGGGGCCGCGGGGTTCCTGCTCGGTCCGGCGCTCGGGGCCGTCGCCGCGGTCCTCGTGACGGCCGTCACGGTGACGCTCTGGACGATCACGGGGCATCCGGCGGACGCGACGGAGCTACGCGCCGGAGGGAACGCGGTCGGAGCGGCGGTGCTGTTGCTCGTCGGTGTCGCCGCGGGCTTCCTCCGCGCGCCGATGGTGCGTGATCGGCGAGCCGACGCGCTGCTCCGGGACGCCGTCCGTGGGAACGCCGTCGGAGATGCATTCGCGCGACGCGTGCGCCCGCCGCTGGGGGCTGACGGGGTGATCCTGTTCGGGCTCTCGGGCGCCGGACGGCTGCGGATCGCCGGCACGGCCGGCATCACGGACCACGCTGCGGACCGGCCGTTCCTCGGCGTGCCCGCCGTTGCGCGCGCGGTGCGAGGCACGGCCGTCGTGACCGTCGACGCGGGGGACGATCTGGTCGGTGGCGCGCGCTCCGCGGCATTCGTCCCGATCCTCTCGGCAGGGACGCCCGTCGGCGTGCTTGGGCTCTTCTATCGGGACGCCGTCCGGCTCAGCCCCGCCGATGCCCAGCGGTTGCGCTCGGCTGCGACCGCGGCACCGGGCGCGCTCGGATGACGCGCCGTGCGGGTCAGCGCTCCGCGATCGCTCCAGGCCGGGCGACCGCGGTGGAGTAGGGCTGGCGAGCGGTCACGATCTCGTCGCACGAGGCGACGCGAGGGCCGCAGACCTGATCGCGCCCGTGGAAGTTCCATGCGCTGAACGCCGCGAGGTTCGGATCGCGGAGCCGATCGGACTCCCAGATCTGGATCCGCTGGTCCCAGTGGAGATTGCCGATGCCCGGATTCACGAACGTCCACTCGGCGACCACGTGGGCGTGGGCGAGGGCAGCGAGCGCGAGCACGTTGTCGGTACCGGCGAGATCGTCGAGCTCGTGCGGATCGATGACGAGGTAGTCGATGCGCGACCAGTCGTAGCCGAGCTCCCGGCGAACGCGTGGATCGTGCGCGACCTTCCAATGGACCTGGAATCCGCCGAATGCCGGACCGTCGATCGGCTCGCGCAGATACGCGAGCAGGTCGTCACGCCCGACGATGGTCGCCGTCGGCGGCACGTAGGTCTTGATCCACGCCGCCGCCTCGCGGCCGGGTCCGTCGGGCCGCTGGGTGTAGAGGGGCTGCAGTGCCCCGCTCCACCAGTACGTCCCAAGCAGCAGGACGAGCAACGATGCGCCGAGCCGCATCGCGCGCCGCGGACCGATGCGTGCGAACACCGGATCGAGGACGAGCGCGACGTTCAACGCGAGGAACGGGACCGCGAACACGATGTAGAAGCCGAAGACGATGCCACCACGCGCGAGATACAGGCACGTGATCAGGCCGATCGCGGCGGCGATGCGCAGCGGCGGCCGCGCGCGTCCGCGCCAGGCATTCACGAAGATCGCCGCGAGGCCGACGGCGAGCAGCACCGCGTCGCGCCATAGCCAGTCGTTGCGCAGGTACCAGAAGAAGTTGTTGGTCAGCGAGAACGGACCGCCGCCGGAGCGCGTCAGCTGCCACACCAACGTGCTGATGAGCGACGGCCGGGCCGCGGAGTCGTTGTCGACCACGTACGGCAGGTAGGGATCGGTCACCGGGAACAGCTCGCCGCGCGACAGGGCGTACAACGGGTAGGGCAGCACCGCGAGCACGACCGCTCCGGTCCACGCGAGCAGGCCGCGCCAACCGCCACGCCGCCACGCGAGGACGATCAGGATCGGCGCGAGCAACGCCGCGAACTCCTTGGACAGCAGGGCGATCCCGAACGCGAGTCCGCTCACGGCGAGCCACGCCCGTGAGCGCGCGTCGAGCACGAGCACGAGGCTGAGCAGGAGCCAGAACACCATGACGTTGTCGAGCAGCACCATCCGCTGATAGAAGACCGCGAGTGGCGACACGCTGAACACGACAACGGCGAGGACCGCGGCGAGCACCGATCCACCGAGGCGGCGGGTGAGGCGGTATAGGAGCAGCGCGCTGCCGATGTGGAAGAGCAGCATCAGCACTCGAGCGGAGTCGACGGGCGTGCCGAAGGTCGCCGCGCCACCGGTGAGGACGTAGAACAGCGCGATCTGGATCCACCCGCCCGGCGCGTGGTCGTACGTGTACGTGTACGGCGCGAGCGCCCCGGTGCGCAGCCATTCGACCGCCTGGCTGGCGTAGATACCTTCGTCGTCCGCGATCGTGAAGGCCGGGTAGGCCCACATGTTTATCGCGTGCGGGACGGCCGCCAATACCGCGACACCGAGGACCAGGAGGGTCGACCGAGGCACCGTGATCCCTCGTATCCGGAGCTTGGGCATGGCGACGCCGCGTTGGAGCGCGTTCGGAAACAGCATCCGGCGTGTAGGTTGCAAGGCAAGTGCCGTAGGTCAGCCCGTGGAGGTGTGATGCCGTCGCGCTTCGCAGATCAACAGAACGAGATGGCCGACGAACCGCTCGAGCCGTCGCGTGAAGCGGTCGCGCGCGCCTTTGCCGCGCACATCCTGCGGCTCAACGACGAGCGTCAGGACAACTACCGCGAGGCGGCGACGCATGCCTTCGATGACGCCCGCGAGTCATTCCGCCGCGATGACGGCGCGCTCCCGCGCCCAGGCGAGGATCATCTGTTCGACTGCATGACGATGGTGATCGGCAGGCTCGAGGCATCACCCGAAGCGGTGCGCCTTGCCTGCGAGGAGCTCCTCGGCGCCACTTGAGCGCGTCCCGGGGAGCACAACGGTGTGCTGCGCGTCGCCAAACGATGTGGCGCGACGCGCCGGCAACCTTCCACGGTCGCTACTGCCGCATCCAGGACGTACTGCGCTCCTCGCCCCTCGACACTTCGGACGAGTGGCGCGATCACTCGCCTTCGGTCAGCAGGCCTCACCCCCACCGTATCGTCGGATTCCGCGATGTTCCGAGCGCGGCGGGCCTCCCCCGGTCATCGAGGCGGTCCTACCCGCCTTCCGCTAGGGCGGATCGGCGCGTCCTTCTTGGTCAGGCCGGATTTAGGGGGCGGCGTTCCTTGCATCGGCTAAGCGTTTGAAACGCGCAACCTCCACGCGCCCGAACCTCTTCAACCTGCTGGATTCTTGGGCATCAGGGAGCAGGCCCGGCGAGTGCAGCGAGCGCGCGCGCTGCCGCGTCGCGCACACCCGCATCAGCGTCGCCCGAGGCGGCGCGCAGCGCGTCCGTCGACCTGGTTCGATCGAATCGTCCGACCAGGCCCAAGGCCAACGCAGCCGCGCCGCGCACCCCTGGCTCCGGATCGTTTGCAAGCGGCCCCAGCAGCAGCACCACTGCCTGCCCTGCATGGGTAGGATCGGCTTTGCCCAGTGCCAGGGCGCCGTCGCGCCGAGCTGCGGCGTCGCTCGAGTGAAGCCGCGTGACGGCGACGTCGAAGCCCGAGTCGCTGGAGTCGCCGAAAACGAGCCGTGCTTCATCTGCGACTAGGCCGCCGAGGTCGCCAGCGTCGTCGTTGGCGAGCGCGACGATCGCGCTGTTTTGCCCTGGCAGGTACCAGGCTTCGGCCAGGTAGCCGAAGTAGATGCCACCGTGCCCGTAGGCAACGCCCGGTGGAAGTGTCTTGCGATATGTGCCGAGCCCGTAGTCACCGAAGGCGGCGTCAAATGCGAGGAGCTCGCTCTGCGTCGCGGGCGTGAGGACGTGGCCTCCGTAGAGCGCGCGCACCCATGTCGCCAGATCCCGGGCGTTCGAGATCATCATCCCGCCGGCCCAGGAAGCGCTTTCGATAGCTGCCGCCGGGAGCGTCCGCGTGTCGACGCTGCCCCGGCCGATGTGAGCTGCGAACGCCCGCGAGTACCCGGCCACAAGTCCGGGGCTCGCAGAAAAGCCGGTGGCATGTAAAGCCAATGGCACCAGAAACCGCCGCTGGATCTCTGACTCCAGCGAACTGCTCGTGACGCGCTCGATCAGCAGTCCAGCTAGCACGAAGTTGCTGTTGGAGTACTCGAACCGGCTCCCCGGTGGGAACAGCAGATGATCTCCCGCGAACCGCTCGATGAGCTCCAGCGGCGCGTAGCGACGATCCAGGCGCGTCGCGGCGTCGGCGAAAAATGCGTCGTTCTCGAACTCTGCGATGCCGCTCCGATTTGCGAGAAGCTGACGAACCGTGACGGGGCCGACCCAAGCCGGGCCCACGCCGTAATCCGCGAGGCTTTGATCCAGCTGCAGGCGACCGTCCTCGACCAGCTGCAGCGCCGTGGCGCTCACAAAGGACTTGCTGATACTGCCGATCCGGAACTGGCCGTCGACCCGTAGCGGAGCCCGGGAGGTCCGATCGGAGTCTCCGGAAGCCGCCGCGCGGAACTCTCCAGCACGATCGACGGCAACGACAACACCAGCGACGTTCGACTGCACGCGCCAGCTCTCCGCGCGCTGTTCCATCGACCTCTCAAGCTGCAGCGCTGGCAACGAGACGAGTCCGACCGCGACAA
>JALZAB010000008.1 GCA_030948585.1 Chloroflexota bacterium | reverse complement strand
TGGGTCCGAGCGAAGCGGCGCGCGATCGCGACCAACGGCCTTCGCTCGCTGCCGAGGAAGGCATCGGGAAGACCCGGTGGCACGACGACGCCGAGTGCGTCGCGATACTTTCCCGCGTCCTCGGCGGCGATCCAGCGCCTGTCGCCGGCGATCGGCACGGCGATCGCGCGGCGATCGCGCTGCAGCTCGAAGAGCCACTCGTCCACGCCGGCCCCGGGAACCGAGCGCGCGGCCAGCTCGTCGCGGGTCAGATCGCCGAGCCGCAGGAGGAGGTCGTGCGCGGCGTCGGCGTGCCGCGCGAACCGGTCAGGCTCGAGATGCTGGAGCTGCAGCTCGAGCTCCGCGAGGGCGTTCGCATCCAGGAGCTCGCGCAGCTCGACCTCGCCGAGGAGCTGGCGCAGCTGGGCCGGGTCGACGGTCAGGGCCTGGGCCCGCCGTTCCGCGAGCGGCGCGTCGCCGTCGTAGATGAAGTTGCCCACGTACGCAAAGAGGAGGGACGACGCGAATGGCGACGGAGACCGCGAATCGACCGTCACGACGCGCACGTCGCGGCTGCGGACGGACCGCAGCACCTCGAGCAGGGCGGGCATATCGAAGACGTCCTGCAGGCATTCGCGGTAGGCCTCGAGGATGATCGGGAACGACGGGAAGCGCGACGCGATCTGGAGCAGCTCGCCGGCTCGCCGGCGCTGATGCCACAGCGGGGAGCGTCGCCCTGGAAAGCGCCGTGGGAGCAGAAGCGCGCGGGCCGCGGCCTCGCGGAAGCGGGCCGCGAACAGCGGCGTCTGCGAAAGACGTTCGATGACCAACGTCTCCGCGCGGTCGGGATCAGGAAGGACGAGCTGCGGATCCGGCGCGCGCTCGGCCTCGGGAAAGCGGGCCACGATGCCGTCGTCCGTCCACAGGACGTCGATCTCGAGATCCGACCGCTCGCGCACCATCGCTCCGATCGCCATGGCCCACGGCGCGTGCACCTTGCCGCCGAACGGCGTGAGCACGCACACCCGCCAGTCGCCGACCTCGTCGAGATAGCGCTCCACGATGATCGTCTTGTCGTCGGGCACCGCGCCCGCGGCCGCAGCCTGGTCGCGCAGGTACTCGAGCAGATTCCGCGCGGCCCGCTCGTCGAGATCGTGACGCTCCCGCAGCCGCGCGACCGCGAGGTCGGGGTCGCTCGCCCGGAGCTCACGCGTCAGCACGCCGATCGCGCGGCCGAACTCGAGCGGGCGCGTCGCGGATTCGCCTTTCCAGAACGGCATCTTCCCCGGGACGCCGGGAGCCGGCGACACGAGCACCCGATCGTGCGTGATCTCCTCGACCCGCCAGCTGGATGCCCCGAGCAGGAAGGTCTCGCCGACCCGCGTCTCGAAGACCATCTCCTCATCGAGCTCGCCCACGCGTCCCTTGCCCGGCTCCGCACCGACAAGGAACACGCCGTAGAGGCCACGGTCCGGGATCGTCCCGCCGCTCGTCAGGGCCACGCGCACCGCGCCCTCGCGCGCGCGGATGGTCCCGGCGATGCGGTCCCACACGATCCGGGGCCGCAGCTCGGCGAACTCGTCCGACGGATAGCGGCCTGACAGCATGTCGAGCACGTTCTCGAGCTGCTCGCGGGGCAGCTCCGCGAAGGGCGCCGCGCCACGGAGCAGCCGTTCGAGGTCGTCCACGCCGATCGGTTCACGCCCGACGATCGCAACGATGTGCTGGGCGAGCACGTCGAGCGGGTTGCGGATGTACCTGGACGCCTCGACCGCGCCGTCGTGCATCCGCTCCGTGAGAGCTGCGGCCGCGAGGAGGTCGCCGCGGTACTTCGGAAGGATGATGCCGGTCGACGGCTCATCCACGCGGTGCCCCGCGCGCCCGATGCGCTGCATGCCGCTCGCCACCGAGGGCGGGCACTCGACCTGGACGACCAGATCGATCGCGCCCATGTCGATGCCGAGCTCGAGGGTGCTCGTCGCCACGAGTGCGCGCAGGCGGCCGGCCTTCAGATCGTCCTCGATGCGAAGGCGCTGCTCACGCGCGATGGATCCGTGGTGCGCATGCGCGAGCTCCTCGCCGGCCAGCTCGTTGACCGCGTTCGCGATCCGCTCGGCCAGCCGGCGGCTGTTGACGAAGATGAGCGTCGACCGGTGCGCCAGCACGAGCTCGAGGAGCCGCGGGTGGATCGCGGGCCAGATGCTGGTGCGCGCTTCCCCCCGCGCGGCGGGACCGCTCCGGAATTCGACCACGTCTCCAAGGCGAGCCATGTCCTCGACCGGCACTTCGACCGTGAGCTCGAGGGGCTTGCGGTGGCCGGCGTCGACCACGGTCACGGGCCGTGCGCCGTCAGCGTCGAAGCCGCCGAGGAACCGCGCGACCTCATCGAGCGGGCGCTGCGTGGCCGAGAGACCCACCCGCTGCAGACGCCGGCCGGCGAGCCGCTCGAGGCGCTCGATGGTCACGGCGAGGTGCGCGCCACGCTTCGTCGACACGATCGCGTGGATCTCGTCGACGATGACCGTCTCCACGTCACGGAGGGCCTCGCCCGCGGATGACGACAGGACGAGGTAGAGCGACTCCGGGGTCGTGATGAAGATGTCGGCGGGTGCCTTCCTGAAACGCGCGCGGTCCCTCGCAGGCGTGTCGCCGGTCCGGATCGCGACAGTCGGCTCACGCACCGCGATCCCGAGGCGTTCGGCGGCATGGCGGATCCCCGCGATCGGCGAACGGAGATTGCGCTCGACATCGACCGCCAGGGCCTTCAGCGGAGAGACGTACACGACGCGGCAGCCCTTTGCCGGCGCTTGGATGAGCTGGTCGATCGACGAGAGGAACGCCGCGAGGGTCTTGCCCGATCCGGTGGGCGCCATCAGGAGGGTGTTGTCACCGTTCCTGATGACCGGCCAGGCCTGGGCCTGCGCCGGCGTGGGCGATGGGAACGACGTGCGGAACCACTCGCGGACGGCCGGATGGAACGCGTCCAACGCCTCGCTCGCCATGATGAAGAGGGTACCGTTCCGCGGATGGAGATCGGCCTCGGCATCGACGGCCGGTTGGTGCTCTCGGCTACAGAACAGGCCGATGTCGCGGCCGAGGCCGCGCGACTCGGCTACACGAGCCTATGGACTCCGGCGCGGGACGATGACCCGTTCGACCTGTGCGCACGGTGGCACCAGGCGAGCGGGCTCAAGACGGGTATCTCGGTCTTGCCGATGCAGCGGTGGCCGGTCGGCACGTTGATCGCGACGGCGCGTGACACGCTCGAGCGGACGACGGGACGGTTCGTCCTCGGGGTCGGGGCCGGCGACATCCGCGACGCGCCGATCCGACGAATGCGGGAGACCGCCGCGGCCCTACGCCCGGCGCTGGGCGATGGGCGCATCTATCTGGGCGCGCTGGGGCCGCAGATGCTCCACCTCGCCGGCGCCTCGTACGACGGCGCCGCGCTCAACTGGTGCTCGCCCGAGCAGACCCGCTGGAGCCGCGAGCGGGTCGCAACGGGCGCGCTGAGCGCCGGCCGTGATCCACGCGACGTGCGCATCCACCAGTACATCCGCGTGTGCGTGGATCCAGACGTCGCGGCGGCGCGCCAGGCGCTCGCGAAGATGGTCCTCGGCTACGCGATGGCGAAGCCTGGCACCGACCCGAGCAAGGGGTACCGCGGGCACTTCGCACGGATGGGCTTCGACGAGGCGCTCACCGAGCTCGAGGCGCTGCGGGCGCGCGGCGAGAACGAGGATGCGATCGCGGAGCGGCTCCCGGATGCGCTGCTCGCGCGCGTCGGCTGGTGGGGCGCGCCCCAGAGTGCCGCGGCAGGATTCGAAGCGCTCACCGCGGGCTTGGACGTGGCCGTGGTGCGGGTCGTGGCGGCGAAGAACAACGATGCGGACTGCGTGCGGCTGGCGATGCGGAGCTGCGTGCGGGCTATCTGACCCCGAGCAGATCCACGACGAACACGAGCGTCTCGCCGGGCTTGATGTCCGCACCGGCGCCGCGGTCTCCGTAGCCGAGCTTGGCCGGGATCGTCAGCCGGCGGCGGCCGCCGATCTTCATGCCCGCGACGCCCTGGTCCCAACCCTTGATCACGCGACCCTGACCGAGCTGGAACGAGAACGTGCCGCCGCGATCCCACGACGCGTCGAATTGCTTCTTGGTAAACCAACCGACGCCCACGTAGTGCACGTCCACGGTCTTGCCGGCAGTTGCTTCGGCGCCGGTGCCGACGGTGAGGTCCTCGATCTTCAGGTCTTCGGGCGGCGATCCGGCGGGGATACTGACGTCGGGTTTAGTGGCCACGGTTCGATGCTAGCGTTCACGCCGGTGACGTACTTCCGCGAGGAGCAGCGGTTCCGGGACTCGTGGCTGTGGCTCGCGATCGCGATACCGATGGCCATCGCGGTCTTCGCAGTGCTCACCAGGCCGAACGCCTCCGTGTCCGCGGCCATCGTCGTGGTCGGCGTGACCGTGGCCGTCGCCGCGCTCATCGGGCTCGCGAGGCTCGAGACCGAGGTCACCGCCGAGGCGGTCGTGGTCCGGTTCCACGGTCTGTGGCCGACGCGGCGTATCCCGCTCGCCGAGATCGCCGAGTACGCGCCGATGCACTACAGCATGTGGGACTCCGGAGGCTGGGGCGTGCACCTGGGGCTCGCCGGCATGACGTACAACGTGAGCGGCAACGAGGGGATCCATTTCGTCTTGAAGCGCGGCGCGAAGGTCCTCGTCGGCACGCAGCATCCAGCGGAGTTCGCGGCCGGGGTCGCGAAGGCGCTGGAGACGACAACGACCCGCTAGTCGCGCGGGGCGAGCCACTCCCGGAACGCGTCGAAGCCGTATGGCCGGCCGAGGAAGTCCTGCACCAGATCCGCCGCGTGCTTCGTGCCACCCGGCGCGAGGACGAGATCGCGGTAGCGCTTCGCCTGCTTCAGGTCCATCAGTCCGTTGGTGAAGGCGCTGTGCATGTCCTTCGCGATCACGAGGGACCACATGTACGTGTAGTAGAGAGCGGTGTAGCCCTCGAGGTGGCCGAACGATGCCTGCATCGCGGTCCCCTCGGGCATGACGATCTTGGAGAACTCCTTCGATGCATCGAACACGACCTTCGTGGTGTCGAGCCCGTGCGGGTCGCGGTCGTGGAGCCGCAGCGCGATCGCCGACAGCATCAGCTGCCGCTGGACCATCGTGCCGCGGCCGAAGTCCCGCGCGTCGCGCAGCTTCTTGACCAAGGCCTCCGGGATCACCGCACCCGTCTCCACGTGCGTCGCGAAACGGCGGAGGACGTCGTAGTCGTAGATCCACTCCTCGAGGAACTGCGACGGCGCCTCGATGAAGTCCCACTCGGACGGCCGGCGCACCCGAGCCCACTCGATGTCCCCGCTCACGATGCCGTGGACGAGATGGCCGAACTCGTGGAAGTACGTCACGACCTCGCTGTGCTGCATGAGCGCGGGGCCGCTCTGGGCATTCGGGTCCGGAAAGTTGCACACGAGCACGCCGTGGGGCTTCGACCGGCCCTTGAACCCGGGCACGAGGGTGAAGCACGCGGCGTGCTTGAACTTGCCGTCGCGCGGATGCATATCGAGCGAGATCCGGCCCATCTCGCGCCCGTCCACGTTCACCGCGAACG
>JALZAB010000133.1 GCA_030948585.1 Chloroflexota bacterium | reverse complement strand
CCGCTGACTGAGCGACGTGCTCTGGTACAAAGAAGCCCCTCCGACTAGTGGTGTTTGGTCTGAACACCGCGCACCCTAGTCGGGGGCTTCTATTTGTGACTCAGGTCTGGGGAGACCTCACCTAGGGCCGCCCAGCGGCACGAGGGACGCGCGGCGGCGCGAGCAGCGACCGGCCGAGCCACAGGCCCCAGAACGGCTGCAGCAGGAATGCCGTCTCGAGCAGGAGGATGCCCGTGTCGGTGGCCTCGTTCGTCGGGCCATCGATGGTCGTGGACGGCAGCCCGCCGGCGCCGAACAGCACATTCGCGAAGAACCACAGGCCACCGATGACCACGCCGAACACCAGCGGCGGCCGCGGCAGGTCGGTCTCCATGATCGCGATGGCCTCGGCCATGAGCATCCAGACGCCGATCGCCCCGAGGACCGGGTAATAGGACACGGTCTCCTGCTCGAAGGTCAGGCGACCGGAGGCGGTGGCGACCTCCAGGAACACCGCGGCAGCGGACCCGACGATGCCGAACGCGAACACGGCGGCGCTCACGACGTTCGCGCGCTCACGCGACGCTCGGTACAGGAGGTACGCGAGCGGGATGAAGCTGAGTGCCCACAGCACGCCCGCGGCGTTATTGACGAGTCCGATCGCACCGTTCGCCTTCGGATCCCCGCCCGAGCTCAACAGCTGCACGAGCTGCATGACCGAGTTCGTGTACGCCGCATACGCGGCCCAGCGCAGGTTCACGCCGAGCTGCGGCGCACGATCGCGCGCGGCCGCACCGCCGGACGGCGCATCGCGACCGTCTGATACGCGTACTGCACCCCGCGCTTCGTCGTGGCCGCGGCGTGCTCGCCGGTGGCGGCAAGGACGACGATGTTCAGCCGGCTCCCGTGGCTCACCAGCGCGTTCGCATCGGCGATCGCCGCTTCCGCGACCGCCGATGGGGCGGCACCGCGGGCCAGCCGGTCGACCGCGGTCTTCGTGGTGACGTTGCGCATCGCGAGCTCACCGAAGCCGGTGCACGCCGCAGCGCCGTATCGCGAATCCGAGTAGTGGCCCGCCCCGATGATCGGGGAGTCGCCGACCCGGCCGGGATACTTGAACCCCCAGCCGCTCGTCGTGACCGCCGACGCGACGTTGCCGCGTCCGTCGACGGCGATGAAGTTCACCGTGCCGAGCTCCTGCACCGTCTCGCGGACCACCGGCGCGAGCACCCGCGCCGCCGCGATGGACGCCGGGGTCTGCTTCGACCGCCGGAGCCGCGCGATCCACTTGTCACGTGCGGCCGCCGTGAGCAGCTCTCCTTCCTCGGCGCCGATCTCCCGCGCGAACCGTGCGGCGCCGGGGCCGACGAGCATCACGTGCGGGAGCTGGTCCATCACCGCCCGCGCGACGCTGATCGGATGGAGGAACCCGGTGAGCGCGGCGACCGATCCGGCCGCGTGCGTCGTGCCGTCCACGATGGAGGCGTCGAGCTCGACGATCCCGAGCACGTTCGGCAGTCCGCCGTACCCGACGGTGTCGTCGGTCGGATCCGCTTCGACGATACGGCTACAGGCCTCGACCGCGTCGAGGGCGCTGCCGCCTCTCGCGAGGATGCGGATCCCCGCTGGGAGCGCGCCACGGCCATTCCCGCTCGACACGATCGTCGGCGCGACTCTCTTCGGCACGGCGGTACCGTAGGGCTTCGTGCGATGATCGTGGGGTGGCGCCTCGAGATGGTCTGCTCGTCATGGCGGACATTTCCGGATACACCGCATTTGTTTCCGGTACCGAGCACGAACATTCGCGAGAGATCCTCGCCGAGCTCATCGAGAGCATCGCGAAGAGCTTCGGGGGCAAGCTGGGTATCGACCAGGTCGAGGGCGACGCACTCTGCTGCACGACAGAGCGCACCGGCGTCGAGGTCATCGACTGGCTGCGCGCGACCTTCGGCGCATTTCACCGGCGCCTCCGCGACATGCGCGCCGCAACGACGTGCCCGTGCCAGGCATGTCAGATGATCGGCGACCTCGGTCTGAAGTTCATCGTCCATCGCGGAACGTACTCGCGGCAGGTGGTCGCCGGCGTCGTGCAGTTGCACGGCGCGGACGTCAACCTGGTCCATCGGCTCCTCAAGAACACGGTGCCCGGCCGCGAGTACCTGCTCGCGACCGACGCCGCGACCGGCGCCTGGCCAGAGACCGCGGTGGCCGGGTTCCTGCCGGCCCCGCAACGCTACGACGTTGGCGATGTTGGCGCGTCCTACCTCGACCTGGCGCCGGTCCGTGCCGATGCACTGCGCGAAGAGCGGACCGTCGTCACGGACTGCGAGGCCAAGCTGCGCGCCAGCCGCCGCTACGCCGCGCCGCCCGAGCAGGTGTGGCACCTGATGACGGACCCCGTCGCCCGGCGAAAGATCATGAACGTGCCCCGCGTCGATTTCGAAAAGGGCGCGCGCGGCAGCCTTGTCGGCGCGGAGTACCACTGCGAGCACGGCGGCGACCGCACAACGGTCTTCCGCGTGCTCAACGCGGAGCGGCCGTCGGAGCTCACCATCACGGTGGAGTTCCCGTTCGTCGGCCGGATCTACCGCACTGACCGCGTCGTGCGCGAGGGCGGCGGGACGCGCATCGACACGGCTGTCTACTGGGACGAGCCAAAGGGAATACGCAAGAAGGTCGGGGCGGCCGTCGCCGTGCGAATGATGAAGAAGTATTTCGGCGCGTACGACGATCGCATGGCCGTGATGCTGAAGGAGCCGGCGGACTAGACGCTCGCGCGGCTGTTCTTGTCCTCTTCCGCGAGCTTGCGGCGCAGCACCTTTCCGATCAGCGTCTTGGGGAGCGCGTCACGGAACTCGATGGCCCGAGGGACCTTGAACGGCGCGAGCTGCTCGCGGCAGAACGCGATGAGCTGCGCGGCCGTGGCGGTCTGGCCGGGCTTCAGCACCACGAAGGCCTTGACCTCCTCGCCCTTGATCGGATGCGGGACACCGATCGCGGCGCCTTCGAGGACCGCGGGATGCTTCGCGAGGGCCTCTTCGACCTCACGCGGGTACACGTTGTAGCCGGAGACGATAATCATCTCCTTCTTCCGATCGACGATCGCGACGTAGCCGTCGGCGTCGATGGTCGCGATGTCGCCGGTGTGCAGCCAGCCACCACGCAGCGTCTCGGCGGTCTCCTCCGGGTTGTTGAAGTACCCGTCCATTAGCTGTGGCCCACGGATCAGTAGCTCGCCGGCCTCCCCGGGTGCGACATCGCGGTCGCCCGTCTCGAGATCCACCAGGCGCGTCTCGGTGTCCGGGAACGTCAACCCGATCGACCCGAAGCGGTTCTTGGCGGTGTCGAAGACCGGATTGCAATGCGTGACCGGCGAGGCCTCGGTGAGCCCGTAGCCCTCGACGAGGTTCGCGCCGGTGAGCTCACGGAATTTCCGCGCGGTCTCCATGAGCAACGGCGCGGATCCGGAGATGCAGGCAACGATCGACTTGAGGTCGTACTTCACGGCAAGTGGGGAGTTGTTGATGGCGTTGTAGATGCGCGGGGCGCCGTGGAACAGCTTGGGTTTGTGGCGCTGGATGTCCTTCATGACGTGCTCGAGGTCGAGCTGCGGCTCGAGGATGATCGCGCCGCCACAGAGGACGGCGAAGTTCATGACCGTGGTCAGGCCATAGACATGGAACAGGGGCATGACGCCCATGACGGCGTCGTTGCCGTTCCGCATCGCCTTGCCGAACCACGCCGCGCACTGGAGCGCGTTGGCGACGAGCGCGCGGTGCGAGAGCATCGCACCCTTGGATGTTCCGGTCGTGCCGCCGGTGTACTGCAGCACGGCGATGTCATTGGCCCCGACCGGGGCAGCGGAGTCGTCATCGCCCCGGGCAACCACCGCCTTGAACGACAGCGCGCCGGGATCGCCCGCGAACGGCACCCGATGTCCGTCCTTCTTCTCCTTGGCGATCGTGAACAAGGTGCGGAGGACCGGCGGCATCTCATCCTTGATGTTCGCGACGATGACGTTGCGGATCCTCGTTCCCTCGCGCGCCGCTTTGACGACCGGATAGCCGCGCGAGAGGACGACGATCGTCTCGGCGCCGGAGTCCGCGAGCTGGTGCCGCAGCTCGGGCGGCGTGTACAAGGGATTGCAGGGCACGACGACCGCGCCGATGCGCAAGGCGCCGAAGAACGCGATGAGGAACTGCGGGCAGTTCGGCAGATCGATCGCGACCTTGTCCCCAGGGCGCACGCCGAGCGCCCGCAGGCCGGCGGAGAAGCGCTTCGTGTCCTTCAGCAGCGAGGCGTACGACTTCTTCGCGTTGAAGAAGATCGTCGCCGTCGAGGCCGGATAGAGCTCGGTGGCCTGATCGAGCAGGGCGTGCAGCGGCACCGCCGGATATTCCAGCGATGCAGGGACGCCGGTGTCGTAGTGCGTCGCATGACCCGCTGACAGCAGGCCCGCCTTGGGTGTGACCGCGATGCGCTGTGCCATCTCTCTCCCCCTGGACCGCGTTACGCCTTCAGCAGCTCCTCAGCGATGATCATGCGCTGGACCTCGCTCGTCCCCTCATAGATCCGCAGGATCCGCGCGTCGCGATACGCGCGCTCGACCGGTGACCCCTTCATGTAGCCCATGCCGCCATGGATCTGCAGCACCCGGTCGACCACGCGACCGGCCATCTCGGAGGCGAAGACCTTCACCATGGCGGCCTCGGTCGACGCGCGCACGCCACGGTCCATCTTGTTGGCCGCGTCGTAGACCATCAGGCGCGCGGCATGGATCTCCACCGCGGAGTCGGCGAGCATCCATTGGATCGCCTGGTTCACGGCAATGGGCTTGCCGAACTGGACCCGCCGCTTGCTGTGCGCGATCGCGAGCTCGAGCAGGTGCTGGCTCGAGCCGACCGCGCCTGCCGCGAGCGAGATGCGGCCGATGTCCAGCGCACCGAGCGCGGTCCGGAACCCGCTGCCGATCGCGCCGCCGAGCACGTTGTCCCCGGGCACCACGCACTCCTCGAACACGAGCTCACCGGTGTAGCTGCCCCGAAGACCCATCTTGTCGTCGACCGTCCCCACCCGAAAGCCGGGGAATCCTTTCTCGACGATGAACGCCGTGATGCCGCGCGGCCCCAGGGTCCGGTCGGTGGTCGCATACGCGACGACGACGTCCGCGATCGGCCCGTTCGTCACCCAGATCTTGGTGCCGTTCAGGACCCAGCCGTCGCCGCTCTGCTTCGCCGTCATCTGGATCGAGGCCGCGTCGGAGCCGCTCGAGGGCTCGGTCAGCGAGAACGCCGCGATCTTCTTTCCCGCGGCCAGATCGGGCAGGTACCGTCGCTTCTGGTCGTCGGTCCCGCCCAGATAGATGGACATCGAGCCGATCGAGGTGTGAGCCCCGATGAGGTTGGAGAACGCCGCCGACGTGCGCCCGAACTCTTCGAGCGCCAGGCAGTAGCCAAGATCGCCGGCACCGGCCCCGCCGTACTCCTCCGGGAACGGGAGTCCGAAGAACCCGAGCGCCCCCATCTCCCTGAGGATCGCGTCGGGGATCTTGTCGTCGTCCTCGACCTGCTGCTCGATGGGCTGCAGCCGCCCTTCGACGAACTCGCGCACGGTGCGCTGCAGCAGAACGAGCTCCTCGGGTATCTGCACGGTCACGCGCGCGAGCCTAGACCTCGGCGATGTGAATGGCCGCGATGCCGAACGTCAGCCGCTCGAAGCGCACGCGGGCGAAGCCGGCGTCGCGCAGCATGGTGGCAAGGCGCTCCGCCTCTGGGAACGGCCGGAGCGATCGCGGCAGGTACCGATACGCGTCTCGATCGCCGCCGAGCAGCGCCGCGACCGCGGGGGCGATCCGGTCGAAGTAGAGCGTGTACAGCCGCGCGAACGTTCGGCTCGGAGGATGCGACAGCTCGAGGATGACGACGCGACCGCCGGGGCGGACCACGCGTCGCAGCTCGCCGAACGCCCGAGCGAGATCGCCGACATTCCGCACGGTGAACCCGGTGAGCACCCGGTCCACGGCCCGGTCGGGGAGCGGGAGCGACTCGGCGGTGCCGACGACCGGCTGGATACGCGAGCGTTGAGCGGATGTCGCGCGTCGCCCGAGCACGGCGAGCATGCCCGGTGAAAGATCGACGGCCATGACGCGCGCGCCCTGGTCCGCCGCGGCGAACGAGAGGTCCCCCGTCCCCGCACCGACATCGAGCACGGCCATGCCCGGCTCGATACCCGCGCTCGCGAGCGCACGATGCCGCCACGCGACGTCGGTGCCGAACGAGAGCACGCGATTTAGGAAGTCGTACCGCCGGGCGATCCGATCGAACATCGACGCGATCCGCTGGTCGTGCTCGCCGCTCATCTCGCGCGAACGCTAACCTGTCGATCATCGCAACCGCGCTGTTCATCTACGCGCATCCCGACGACGAGTCGTTCGTGTCCGGCACGCCCATGAAGCTTGCCGCGGCCGGACACACGGTCGCGTTGCTCACCCTTACCCAGGGCGACGCCGGCCTGTGGCTCGGCAAGACCTTCACGTCGTGGTCGAAGCCGGAGCTCGCCGCCGAGCGGGCCAAGGAATGGGCCGCGGCGGTCAAGGTGATCGGCTACGGCTGGTCGCGGCTGCTGCGCTATCCGGATGGGGGCCTGAAGGACGCGCCGGCCGAGGTGATCACCGCCGACATCGTGCAGGCGATCCGCGAGGTGCGGCCGGACATCGTGTGCACGTTCGGACCGGAGGGTGCGGGGAGCGAGCACGATGACCACCGCTCGGCCTCGTACTTCGCCGCACGCGGGTTCGCGCGCGCGGGCATCGCCGATCAGTACCCGGAACGGGGCGAGCCGCATCTCGCGCGCCGGTTGTTCTTCAGCGCCACCCCGTACATCGCCGATGCACCGGCGTCGTTCGGTGCGACGACACCGACGCACGCGATCGACGTGTCGGCGTTCGAGAAGCGCAAGGCCGAGGCGTTCGAATGCCACAAGACCCAACACAAGGACCGGGACTTCTTCTACGAGCTCCTGAAGCGCCGGCAGGGCACGGAGTACTTCCATCTGGCGATCGACCGCTCCGGCGCGGCGCCGCGCTCCGACGATCTGCTCGCGTAAGTGGCCCTCGCGACGCTGCCGCTGGTCCTCTGTGTGCTCATGGTCGAGCTCGCGATCGGGGGGGCGTTCCTCATGTGGTACATCGATCGCACCGAGGCGGCTCCGTCCGGCTTCCTGAAGCTGACCGCGTTCGTCGACGGGGGTGCGATCGCGTTCGCGGGCATCCTCATCCCCGCGCTCCCGCGAGGTGACCTCGTCGCGCGCGCGGGGCTCGATGGCGGGGCGCTCGCGGCGTTCGCCCAGGTGCTCATCGTCGTCATCGTCCTCGTCATCGCGCAGCTGGTCGCGTCGTTCACGCCGTGGAAGACGGTCCGGGAGATCGTCGGGATCATCACGGTCCTCGCGGGCACCTTCGATCTCGTGCTCGCGTCGATCGCGCGGCCGTCGACCTCGCCGTTCGACGTGTTCGCCCTCGTCGCACTCCCGTTGGGCGCGCTCGCGCTCGGTGGTGCGGACGCGGCGATGCTCCTGGGGCACTGGTACCTCGTGACACCGAAGCTCTCGTCCGGTCCGCTGCAGCGGGCCGCGCTCGTGCTCGTTGCCGCGGTAATCCTGCAGATCGTCGTGGTCGCCGTCTCGGTGGCGCGCGGGGACATCACGCTCAACATGGAGCTCGCGTTCGTTGTCGCGACAGGGCTGCGGATCGGCGTCGGACTCTTCATGACGCTCGCGGTCGCACTCGCGGCGTGGTGGACGGCGCGCATGAACACCCAGGCATCGACCGGTTTGCTGTTCGTGGGATTGGGCTGCGTGCTCGCAGGTGAGGTCAGCGCGAGAGTGCTGTTCTTCCTGACCGGGGCGGCTGTGTAGCTAGACCGCGCGCCTGCGCTTCTGGTGGCGCCGCGGCTCGTAGTCCTCTTCGTCGATGACTGCCCACTCGCGGCTGGAGTAGAGCGTCGCCGCGATCACGCCGTCGACGACGAGCACGACAAGGCCGGCGAACGCGGCAACGACCGCACCCGGCGACGCGGCGGCCGCGCCGAGATCGGTGGTCCGCAGACCGGTCGAGACGGCGTACAGCACGAAGACCACGGCCGCAGCCAGCATGTCGAGACGCGCGAGCTGGCGATCCTCGGGTGCCGCGTCGGCCGACTCGGCGAAGGCGGTGATCGCCGCGAGCGCCGCGACGACGGCCGTCACGGCGGCGAGCCACGCATTGGCGACGACGAAGCCGTTGGTATCGCGCGCCCCCCAGCCGAACCAGGCCATCAGATCGAGCACCGTGACCGCGATCGCCAGTCCGAGTGCGGCGCTGCCGAGCAGTGGGCGCAGCGCGAAGCCGATCCGGCGGCCTTCCAGGAATTCCTTCACTCGGGCCGATGGTAGCCGGGATGCGCGTCAGGCGAACGACCGTCCGCCGGTGCGGGACGTCAGCAGCCGGGCTCACCGGGTCGTCCGCAGCAATCGTGCGGCGGCGTCGTGACGCGCCGGAGGAGGTTGCGGCTCGCGACGACGAGCCGATGCGCGACGGGCAGGTCGCTCGACCAGAAGAGCCGCCACGCGGTGACCGGGTCGCCGTGGTCGTGGGCCATCGCTCAGAATTGTGGGCGTGACCGACGAGCTGAGCCCCGAGCACATCGCGGCGGGCCTGCCCGGTACCGCGGATCTCATGGTCCTCGTGGGGAATTCCTGGTGGCGCTGCGCGTACGCGGCCCGCGGCGGCAACTGGCCGCTCGCCGCGTTCTACGCCCGGCGCGTGCGATCGCTGCAACGGCGGCTAGGCGTCATCCGGCCGAAGCACGCCGAGCGCCTTGCGACCTTCGAGTCCAAGATGCTGACGCCGGTCTTCGCTGCGATCGAGCGCCAGGACCGGATCGCATTCGACCAGGCCTTCACCGTCGCGACCGACGATGCGAACCGGCAGCACGTCGAGACGGGGTACGGCTACATCCGGTGGAAACTGCCGGCCGATCCTCCGCAGGACCTGGATCTCGGTCCGGGCTAGTCGCCCACCAGCGGGGCAGGATCCAGCCAGCCGTACGCCACCTCATGGAGCTCGTAGCCCTCGAACGGCTCGCGCTTTTCTCCGATGACCGTGCCCCCAAGCGCCTCGTAGAAGGCGCGGGAGGCCGGATTCGCGTACAGCGTCCAGATCACGATCGGCGCGAGGCCGCGGACGACGAGCTCCTTCGCGGACATGCGAAGCAGCGCACGCCCGATGCCCGTCCGCTGATGCGCGTCGCGCACGTACAGCGCGTAGATCTCCCCCGGGTAATCGCCCGTCGCGGTCCGGGCGCGACCCCCGGTCGCGAAGCCGACGATCGTGCCTTCGATCTCGGCGACATACGCGACGCGGGTCGGATCGATGGTTTCGAGCCCGCGGCGCCAGTTCGCGGTGCTGCTCGTGGTGTCGAGACCGTCGAGCAGCGCGTCCGGTAGGAGTCCCCGATAGGCGCTGCGCCAGGTGTCAACGCGCACGCTGGCGATGGCCGGCGCGTCGTCCGGCGTGCCGCGGCGGATGCGCGCCTCAGGGATGGGCGTCGAACCAGTCGGCGATGCGGCGGGCGTGGTCGATCCGGTTCTTCGGCTTGCCGCCGCGGGTCAGCTCGTGCGAATCGTCCTGGAAGCGGACGAACACGGCCTCCTTGCCGAGCACTTTGAGCGCCACGAAGAACTGCTCAGCCTGTTCGATGGGGCACCGGAAGTCCTTCTCCGCGTGCAGGATCAGCAGCGGCGTGCGCACGTCCTCCACATACGTGAGCGGCGAACGCTCGATGAGCTTGTGGGCATCACGCCACGGTGTCGCGTCCCCCATCTCGAACTGCCAGAAGTGCCAGCCGATGTCGCTCGTGCCGAACGCGCTCACGTTGTTACTGATGCTCCGCTGGGTCGCGGCGGCCCTGAACCGGTCGGTGTGACCGATGATCCAGTTCGTCATGAAGCCGCCGTAGCTGCCGCCGGTCACGTACAGCCGCTTCGGGTCCACCCAGCCAAGGCCGAGGGCGTGATCGACCCCGGCCATGAGGTCCAGATGGTCCTTGCCGCCCCAGTCGCCGACACAGGCCCGGACGAATCGGTCGCCATACGCATGGCTCCCCCGGGGGTTCGTGTACAGGACCGCATACCCGCGCCCCGCGAGGACCTGGAACTCGTGGAAGAAGGAATGGCCATAGGCGCCATGCGGTCCGCCGTGGATCTCGAGCACGAGCGGCCATTGCCTTGAGGCGTCGAAGCCACGGGGCCGCAGCAGCCAGCCTTCGATCGCCCAGCCGTCGGCTCCAGTGAAGCGAACGAGCTCCGGCTCGGCGATGTATCGCGTCGACAGCAGCTCGGTGTTGAGGGTGGTGATCGGCCGGAGCCCCTGCCCCGGGCTGCCGGTCACGACCTCGCCGGGGGACGTGGCCGTGGCGAGCACACCGGCGAAGCAGCGGGCCCCGCGATCGAGCGTCGCGCTCACGAGCTGATGCGCGCCCAGCGTCTCCGCCCGCACATCGCCACCATCGGCATGGCACGAATAGAGGTTGGCGGTGCCCTGATCCGAGCCGATGAACAGGATGCGCCCGTCGCCCGTCCACGCCGGCGGCAATGCCGGCGGCTCGCCGCGCACATCGCTCATCACGCGCGAGCCCGTGGTGCGATCCCAGTCACCGAGCAGATCGCGCCCGCTGTCGCCATCCCGACCGAAGCGCCACACCCGGGTGTTCCGCGCGCCGGCGCCAACAGCATCCGCGGTCCCAAGGCACGCGAGCGACGCTCCGTCCGGTGACCAGGACGCATTCGAGAACTGCCCGCGCTCCGTCGTGACGCGGACGGCCGCACCGCCCGCGACAGGGACGATCCAGATGTCGCTGACGGTGTTGCGGTCCCGGTCGCTGGAGCGGTTCGAGGTGAACGCGACCTCGGTCCCGTCGGGCGATGGGGCGGGCTGGCCATCGTCCCAATCGCCGTCGGTGAGCTTGCGGGGCGCGCCCTCGAGGGGCACGAGCCAGAGGTGTTTGCGGCGAAGGTCGAACATCCCGGCGTCGTCGGACTTGTAGCGCAGCCGGTCGTACACCTTCGGCGCCCCCTCGGCCTGCGGGAGCGCAGCGTCCTTCAACGTGACGATCACGCCGGAGCCGTCGGGCAGCCAGGCGAGGTCGCCGCAGTCGTCGGCGAAGCGCGCGATCTGGCGCGGCTGGCTGCCGGGCCCGGCGATGACGAACACGTTCTTCGGGGCACGCTTCCTTCCTTCGGGCACCTCGCCTCGATCGCCGACGAATGCGATCACCGCGCCGTCCGGTGACCAGCGCGGGCTGCCATCGTCGGCGACACCGTCCGTCCATCGCGCGACGTCGGAGCCGTCGACGCCGCTCACGTATAACGCGGCCCGGTACCGGTCGGCCTCGACGTCCATGCGCCGCACGGCGTAGGCCACCCGATCACCCGCAGGCGACACCACTGCCTCGTTCACGAGCGCGAACGCGGCCAGGTCCTCCGCGGTCAGTGGAGCGGGTCGGGACGGAGCACCGGACACGGCGGCGTATCGTCCCATACATGCGACCCGTGCGCTCTTCCTGACGATGCGGTCCGATCAGCGGTGGCGTACCGGCCTTCTCGTGGGCGCGCTCGCGATGTTCTTCGCGCTCGACGTGGCGTTCCTCGTCAGCCTCGCGGGGTTCGCGTTCGCGCCGGATGCGCTCGGTCAGGCGCTCATCGAGGTGACCCCCGGGTTCATCGTCGTGCCGCTCATCGGGTTGCTCCAGTTCTGGGCGAAGCGACTGCTCGTGGGCGGCGTGCTCGTCGGGTTCCTCGCATGCGGGGCGCTCGCGGGCGCGTTCGCGGTGGATGCGAAGCGCAGCGATCGCGCCGTGCTGGCGACCGGCGCGCTCCCCTGGCTCGGCGCGGTCGTGCTGGGCCAGATCTTCGCGCCGGGCGTGGTCGGCCTCGCATCGGTGCTGCTGACGAGCGCCGTCGGCGCGATCACGTTCTTCGCGGCACTGCAGCTCCTGACGGGCGTCTCCACGTACGCGCCCGAGCGCCCGGCCGGGGAACGATCACCGTCCCGGCGGCGCGCGCTCTTCGGTGCCGCGGCCGTCGCGGCCGTCGTCGCCGTCGGTAGCCTGGGCGGCGGCGCCGCGGCCCGCGCGCTCGGGAAGCGCGCCGAGGGGATCCCCCTCATCGCGCGGCGGCTGCGCTCGAAGGTCTCCCCACCCGCGGCGGTGCCGGCCTTCGAGGCCCTGCCCCGGCTCACCCCTCGGGTCACCGCCAACGCGGATCACTACACGGTCGACACGACGCTCATCAAACCGGGGGCCGACGTGGCCACGTGGACCCTCGAGATCGGCGGCGCGGTCGCGAGCCCGTTCACGCTCACGTACGACGAGCTGCTGGATCTCGAAGCCGTCGAGCAGCTGAAGACCCTCGAATGCATCAGCAACGAGATCGGCGGGGAGCTCATGTCCACGGCGCTCTGGACCGGCGTACCGCTTCGCGATCTCCTCGCGCGAGCGCAGCCAAAGGCCGAGACGTATGACGTGAAGCTCACGTCCATCGACGGCTACACGGACTCGATCAGGATCGAGAAGGCCATGGAGTCCGACACGATCGTCGCCTACCTCATGAACGGCGTGACGATCCCGCAGGACCACGGATACCCGGCGCGGCTGCTCGTGCCGAACATCTACGGCATGAAGAACGTGAAGTGGCTGCGATCCATCGAATGCGTGACCTTCGATTACCTGGGCTACTGGATGGAACGCGGCTGGTCCGACGTCGCGGTCATCAACACGAATACGCGGATCGACACCCCGAGCCGCGCGGCCAAGTGGGACGGCGGGAAGATCCCGATCGCCGGGGTCGCGTTCTCCGGCGCGCGCGGCATCGCGAGCGTCGAGGTGTCCACGGACGGAGGGACGACGTTCAACGCGGCCGAGCTCGAGCCCGCGCTCGGACCGCTCACCTGGGTCCGCTGGAAGCTGGATTGGGTGCCGCCGGGGACCGGCAAGTTCACGATCGTCGCGCGGTCGACCGACGGCACAGGCGCGCGCGAGACCGAGGTCCGGCGCGCGCCGTTCCCCAATGGCGCGACTGGTTGGGATGCCGTCGACGTCCTCGTCACCCGCGGCTGAGCGCTAGGCTCGGCCCGTGGCCAGACGCTTCTCCATCACGGTGCCGCTGCCGCCGTACGCGCGACCGCGCAATGAGTGGCGGCGCCGGGTGCACAGCGCCGTGCTGGACGTGCAAACCCGGCGCGGGGTCGGATACCGGGACAGCGATCAGCTCGAGGTGCGGATCTCGTTGCCGTTGGGCGATCGCCCCCTCGACATCCACGAGATCGATGAGCGCGTCAAGGACGTGATCGACGCGCTCGAGGGCCGCATCGCGGGTCCGCGAAGCCGGCGGCGCATCGCGCCGATCGTCCCTTCGGCCGATCAGATCCGTCGGATCGTCCTCGAGAAAGAGCCGCGGCGGACCCGGCGGCGCGCGCTCGGGGAGCTTGCGATCTCCCGCTTCCACGCGCGCCGCCGCGCGACGGCCTAGGCGGCGACCGCCACAGCCTTCGGGGTCGCCGCGATGTTCGCCTCGATGGTGATCTTCTCGCTCACGAGCACGCCGCTCGGGATGGGCATGTTCCAGGTGAGGCCCCACTGGGTGCGATCGAAGGTCAGCGTCGCGTCGAATCCGGCGCGCTGACCGGCGCGGGGGTCCGCCGCGATGCCGAGGAGCTCCACGTTCACGACCACGGGCTTCGTGGTGCCGCGGATGGTGAGGTCGCCGTCCACGACGTACTCGTTGCGCTTCTTCGGAGTGACCTTCGTGCTCTTGAACACGATCTCCGGGTAGGTCTCGGCATCCAGGAAGTCCGCCGAGCGGAGGTGTCCGTCGCGCTTGGCGTCACCGGTGTTCACGCTGTTCGCCGGGATCCGGAGCTCGATGGCGCCGGTCTCCGGCTTCGCCGGATCGAAGTCGATGACGCCGGTCGCGCCGCTGAATGCGCCGCGCACGGTCGTGAGCATCATGTGCTTCACCGCCGCCGTGACGCTCGAATGGCTGGTGTCGATCTGCCACTGCATGTTCTGTTGTCCTTTGTACCGGGTCGACCGGTGCGAAGTGCTTGCTCGGCCGTTCGCCGGCAGCTATCCTTCTTGTTGTGCAGGAACAAGTTGTTCAGTCAACATATTCCCGGGGGAGCGAGAAGCGCCGGAGGGCCTCCGGCCTCGAGCTCGGAGCCTGGCGGGCGTTCCTCCGGGCGAGCACGTCGTCGACGCTGGCCCTCGAGGCGGCGCTCGCCGATACGGGCGTGAGCCACTCGGAGTACGACGTGCTGGTCAACGTGGCGACCGGGCCGAAGGACGGTCTGCGCCCGACCGAGCTGGCCGAGCGCGTCCTCATCACAAAGAGCGGGCTCACCCGCCTCCTTGATCGCCTCGTCGACCGCGGCTACATCGAGCGGCGGGCCTGCGCCTCGGATCGGCGGGGTCAGCTCATCGTGCTGACCGTCGACGGCCGGCGCGCGTTCCGCCGAGCGGCCCCGAACGTCGTCCGCGCGATCGGCACGATGTTCGGCGAGCACTTCTCCGAGCGCGATGTGACCGCGCTTCGCGTGGCCTGCGAGCGCATCGCGACTGCCGCGGAGGCGATGACCACCTAGGCTCGATCGCGTGACGCGCCTGACCGCCGGCGGTCTGGTCTGGGCGGGATTCGACGGCGCGGCCGTGCCCGGAGCGCTCCTTGACGGTATCGAGCGGGGCCGGATCGGCGGGCTGCTCCTCTTCGCGTACCGCGGCAACATCCGCTCGCGCGAGCAGGTGCGCGGCATGCTGCGCGAGGCCGTCGCCGCCGCGCGCCGCGGAGGACTGCCACCGGTGCCGGTGGGCGTCGACCAGGAAGGCGGGAGCGTCATCCGGGTCGGCTACGGCGCGGTGTTCCCGAGCGCGATGGCCATCGGCGCCACGGGCGATCCGACGAACGCCGAGCGCGCTGCCCGGGCCGTCGCGCAGGGACTGCTCGCCGACGGCATCGCGATGAACCACGCGCCCGTGTGCGACGTGAATGTGGATCCGCGGAACCCGGTGATCGGAACGCGCTCGTTCGGCGACGATCCCCATGCGGTCGCGCGGTTCTGCGCGGCCTGGGTCAGGGGCTCCGAAGGCGCCGGCGTGGCCACGTCGCCGAAGCATTTCCCCGGTCACGGCGCGACCGCGCACGACACGCACCACACGACGGTCGATGTCACCGTCGATCGCGCGACCCTGGAGGCCCGCGAGCTCGTGCCGTTCCGCGCGGCCATCGACGCCGGCGCATCGTCGGTCATGACCGCGCACATCCGCTACCCCGCGCTCGACGACACGAATATCGCGACTCTCTCTCCGCGCATCCTCGGCGACCTGCTCCGGCGCGAGCTCGGCTTCCGTGGCCTCACCGTGACGGACTCCCTGGACATGTCCGGCTTGACGCAGGTGGAGACGCCCGAACGCGTGGCGCCGCGCGCGGTGAACGCGGGCATCGACGCGGTCATGGTCACCAGCGGCATCGACAAGCAGCTGGACGCGGCCGAGCACCTCGCGCTGGGGGTGCCCCCCGCGCGACTGCGCGAGGCGATCGTCCGCGCGACGGCGTTCCGCGAGCGCTTCGGCATCGACGTGCCGGATGCGCCGTTCGACGATCGGCCGGGCCGCACGCAGGCCCTCGAGGTCGCGGCGGCGTCGATCACGCACGTCGGGCCGCCATTGCCGCCGCTCGGCGGCCCGATCCGCGTCGTGATGTTCCCCTCGGAGCGCCGGTCGCCGGTCGAGGAGCTCGCGCAGCTGGAGACCCACCTCGAGACCGCCCTACGCGAGCGCCTTGGTCCGGGTCTCGCATTCAGCGCCGACGGCCGCGTGCCCGAGGGCGATGGCCCGCTCGCGGTGTGCACCTCGAGCGCGTTCTTCGATCGGCCACAGGCCGAGCGCGCACGCGCGCTCCTGGCCGGGGGCGGGATCCTCTGCGCGTTGCGAAGCCCGTATGACACGAGCCTGCTGCCGGACCGGCCGGCCCTCCTCACCTACGGCGATGTCCCCGCGTCGCTGCAGGCGCTCGCCGACGTACTCGCGGGCAGGGCTCGACCGCGAGGCACCGCGCCCGTGCGCCTCGGGTGAAGCGCCGCCGGTTCCTCAGCGCCACGGCGACGGCGGCGGTCGCGGCGGCGTGCGAGCCGCTCACGACGACGTCGGCAAGCCCGACGGCAAGCCGCCTCGACCGGATCATCGCGAGCCTGTCCATCACAGAGCGCGCCGGACAGCTGATGAGCATCGCGTTCCACGGGACCGCGGTGACACCGGCGCTCAGCTCGATGATCCGCCAGCGGAAAGCCGGCGGGGTCATCCTCTACAGCGAGAACTTCACTGACGCCGCGAGCGTGAAACGGCTCGTCGCGGAGCTGCAGGGCATCGCGAGCGAGGCGAAGACGCTGCCGCTCTTCATCTCGATCGATCAAGAGGGCGGCGCCGTCGTCCGCATCAGCCGCGGCGCGACGATCCTGCCCGGAAACATGGCGCTCGCCGCGACACCCGACCCGAGCGACAGCGTGCGCAAGGCGGTGGCGATCACCGCTCGGGATCTGCGCGCCCTCGGCGTGAACTTCGAGCTCTCGCCCGATGCGGACGTAAACAACGAGCCCCGCAACCCGATCATCCTCAACCGGTCGTTCGGCTCCGACTCCCAACGCGTCGCGTCGCTGGTCGCGATCGCGACGCGCGCGTTCGCCGACGCGAACCTGCTCTGCTGCGCCAAGCACTTCCCGGGACACGGCGAGACGACCACGGACTCGCACACCGGACTGCCGCTCCTCGATGTCGATCGTGCGCACCTTGACGCGATCGAGCTCCCGCCGTTCCGCGCGGCGATCGCGGCCGGCGTGCCGGCGATCATGAGCGCGCACATCCGGATCCCCGCGCTCGATCCGGCGGCCGACCTTCCGATCACGCTCTCGCGCGCGGTGATGACGGACCTCATTCGGACGCAGCTCGGCTTCGCCGGTCTGCTCGTGACCGACGACCTCGAGATGGGGGCGCTCACCGCGACGCGAACGGAGTCCCAGGCCGGCTACGACGCCTTCGTCGCCGGCGCGGACTTCCTGCTCTTCCGGTTCGATGAGTCCGCGCAGGTGGACGCGCACGGCAAGCTCGCCGCCGGAATGACAAGCGGAGCCCTGAGCGGTCCGCGCGTCGACGCATCGCTGCGCCGGATCCTCGCGGTCAAGGAGCGATTCGGGATCCTCGATGGCTCGGCGCCGACCGGTGCAGCGGGCAGCGACGCGGATCGCGCCATGGCCGACGAGCTCGCGCGCGCGAGCATCACGGTCCTGCGGGCGGGGGGCCTCCCGCTGCGGGGCAAGATCTTCGTCGCGTCGCCGGTCAATCCGGACATCGCGCTGATCACTGACCAGCCCTCCCTCGGTCAGGTCCTGGCACAGCGACTGCCGAATGTCACGACGCAGACCATCACCCTGTCGCCGGCCCAGGGCGACATCGATCGCGCGGTCATCGCGGCACGCGCGGCGGACGTCGTCGTGCTGGGTTCGGCGGACCTCTTCTCGTATCCGCAGCAGGCCGTCCTCGCGAAGGCCCTGCAAGCGGTGCGGCCGACGGTGCTCGTCTCGCTCCGTTCGCCGTACGACATCCTGAGCGCGCCGGGAGTCGCCGGATATGTGTGCGCCTACACCGGACGCGAGCCGACGCTTCGCGCGCTCGCCGATGTCCTCTCTGGCGCACGTCAGCCGACCGGCACGCTGCCCGTGGACGTGCCGGGTGTCTACCGTATCGGCGACGGGATGCAGAAGCTCTGAGCCTCGAACGGGTCAAGGCGATCATCGATGCGTCGGCCGGCACCCTCTTCACCGCGTGCGTCGTGCGCATCGAGCGAGCGGGCAGCATCGAGACCTACACGGCCGGCACGCGCTGTCCGGATCCGAGCGCGCCGCCGGACGCGCCCTGCGCAGCGGACTCGATCTTCGATCTCGCGTCGCTGACGAAGCTCGCGACGACCGCCCTGCTGCTGTCCTTCGTTCGCGAGCGCGCGCTCTCGCTCGACACGCCGCTGCGCGAGCTCGTGCCCGACTTCCGCGGCGGACGCAAGGACGAGGTGACGCTCACGCACGTGCTCACCCACACCGCCGGTCTGAAATGGTGGCTGCCGTTGCACCTGGAGGTGCGGACGATCGAGGAAGCGGTGTGGCGCGCGGCGCAGGAGCCGCTCGCCCAGGACCTCGGCACGTTCACCTACAGCGACCTCGGCTACATCATGCTCACCGCGGGACTGGCGAACGCCGGCGGCGGCGAGTTCGCGGACCTGGTCGCCGAGCGCGTTGCCCGGCCGGTCGAGGCGGGCACGCTCACGTACCGCCCGTCGGATCCCGCAACCTGCGTCGCCACGGAGATGGATCCGTCAGGTGATCGCGGCCGCATCCGCGGCACGGTCCACGACGAGAACGCGAACGCGATGGGCGGTATCGCCGGCCACGCCGGCCTGTTCGGCACGGCGGCGGACGTGGCCGCGATCGAGCGGGTGTTCCGCGACGGTGCGGTCATCGGCAACGACCTCGCGGCCCTCGCCCGAACGGAGCATGCGACGGCCGAGAACGTCCGTCGCGGCCTCGGACTGGCCCTCCGCGCGCCGAACGGCCCGATGACGAGCGACCGCTGGAGCATGGACAGCTTCGGCCACACCGGGTTCACCGGCACGTCGGTCTGGACCGACCCGCACGCGGATCTGACCGTCGTGCTCCTCACCAACCGCGTGTATTTCGGACGGACGAACGACGATGCGATGTACCGCTTCCGCATCGCCGTGCACGAGGCCGCCGCGTCGTGATCGCGATCGGGATCATGTCCGGGACCTCCGCCGACGGGATGGATGCCGCGGCCGTCGAGATCGGCGACGAGCGCCCGCGGCCGCGGATCCGGTTCATCGCGCACGTGGCGCGCGATCATCCTGACGCCCTCCGCTACCGGATCCTGGCCGCCGGATCCGGCGCGCCGCTGCCGGCGCACGACATCGCGATCCTCCACGCCGAGCTGGGCACCGCGTACGCGTCCATCGCGCGCGAGCTCGTGACCGCGATCGGCGTGGATGTCGCGTGTATCGCCGTGCACGGGCAGACGATCGCGCACTTCCCCGCGGAGCACGCCACGCTGCAGATCGGCGACACGTCGCGCGTCGCGATCGAGCTGGGTGTGCCGGCCATCGACGACTTCCGGAGCGCCGACGTCGCGCTGGGCGGTCAGGGCGCCCCGCTCGTGCCTTTCGCCGACCAGTTGCTGTTCGCCGATGGGACGCCGCGCGCGATCCTCAACATCGGCGGCATCGCGAACGTGACCCTGCTCGCGACCGGGCGCGCGGACGACGTCATCGCGTTCGACACCGGGCCGGGCAACATGGTCATCGATCAGCTCGCCCGCAAGGGCGGCAACGAGCTCGACCGGGATGGCGCGGCGGCCGCGCGTGGCCACGTGGACGAGGCGGCGCTCGCGACGGCACTCGGTCATCCGTACTTCGCTCGGACCGGTCCCAAGTCCACGGGGCGTGAGGAGTTCGGTGCGCCGTTCGCGCAGCGGCTGCTCGCCGACGTGCGGTCCCGGGGTGGCTCGCTGGACGACGCGATCGCCACCGCGACGGCGCTGTCGGTCGAGTCCATCGCCCGGGCCCTCGACGGCGGGTCGTGGCGCGAGCTCGTGGTCGCCGGAGGTGGCGCACGCAACGAGACCCTCGTCGCGCGGCTCGGGCAGCGGACCGGGCTGCCGGTCCGCTCGACGGACGAGCTCGGCATCCCGGCCGAGGCGCGTGAGGCGGTGGCCTTCGCGATCCTCGGTGCGTACCGCCTGCGCGGCGAGCCGAACACGCTGCCGCGCTGCACCGGCGCGTCGCGCGCCGTATCCGCCGGGGCCATTCACCAGCCCTAGGCCCGCACGTCACTCCATACTCCCCACGTGCACGACCTGGTCGTCGGGATGGATGCCGGCGGCACCAAGACCCGCGCCTTCGCCGTCACGAGGGACGGGCAGATCATCGGGCGCGGTGCGGGCGGCGGCGCGAACCTGCTCTCGTCGCCCGACCCCCAGGGCTCGATCGCCGCCGCACTGCGCGAAGCCCTGGCCGGACGGATCCCGGACGCGGTCGTGCTGTCCTGCGCCGGCGGCGAGCGCGAGGCCGACCGGGCGAAGGGCCGCGCGATCCTCACGTCACTGCTGGGCCCCGATGTGGCCGTCGACGTGACGCACGACGCGAAGGCCGCGCTGTACGGAGGCAACGCCGCCGGCTGCGGCGTCGTGTTGATCAGCGGCACCGGATCGATCGCGTACGGCCGCAACGGTCAAGGGACGGAGGCCCGGTGCGGCGGGTGGGGCTACCTCGTGGGGGACGAAGGCTCGGCCGTGTGGATCGGGCAAGAAGGACTGCGGGCCGCGTCGTACGATCACGACGGCCGCGGATCACCGACGGCGATCACGCGTCACCTCTTCGACGACCTCGGCGTCGACGATTTCAACGGCGTGCTGCCGGTCCTGTACGGCAAGCCGCATCCGTCGCCGGCGATCCTCGCCGCGACCCGAGCGGTGGCGCGGGCGTTCGCGGAGCACGACGGGATCGCGGTGAACATCGTGCAGCGCGGCGCCCGGCTCCTCGCGGGCATGGCGGCGACGGTGGCGCACGAGCTCGTCCTCGACGGCGGCCCGGTGTACCTCGCGGGCGGCGCGTTCGAGAACGTGCGCCCCCTCGAGAAGGCCGTGCGCGTGGAGCTCCTCAGCGCGCTCCCGCGCGCCGCGGTCGAGCCCGTCGCCGAGGAGCCGGCGATGGGCGCCGCACGCCTGGCCGCCACGCTCGCCTGGGGATCGGGCACCGCGTGACCGAGCTTCCGGGCACGGAGCGGCGCAATGCCAAGGCCGCGGGCGTGGCCGCGATGTCGGCGATCGAGATCGTGACCCTCATGAATACCGAGGATGCGACGGTGCCCGATGCGGTCCGGAACGCATTGCCCGACATCGCGCGCGCGGCCGAGGCGATCGCGACGGCCTTCGGGCGTGGCGGGCGGCTGCGCTACGTCGGCGCCGGGACGAGCGGCCGGCTCGGCGTGCTGGACGCGAGCGAGGCGCCCCCGACCTTCGGCGTGGAGCCCGACCTCGTACACGGCCTGATCGCCGGTGGTGATGCCGCGCTCCGCCGGTCGATCGAAGGGGCCGAGGACGACCCCCTCTCCGGTGAGCGCGAGATCGTGCGCCTCGCGCGTCGCGGCGATGTCGTCGTTGGGCTGTCGGCGAGCGGCTCCGCGCGCTACGTGGTCGCCGCGATGAAGGCCGCCCGGGCCCTCGGTGCCGCGACCGCATGCGTCACCTGCGTGCCCGGCTCCGCGCTCGCGGATGCGGTCGACATTCCGATCATCGTGGAAGTAGGCCCGGAGGTCCTCGCCGGGTCGAGCCGCCTCAAGGCCGGGACCGCGACGAAGCTCGTGCTCAACATGCTCTCGACGGCCGCGATGATCCGGAGCGGCCACACGAAGGGTGACCTGATGGTGGATCTGCGGGCGACGAACGCGAAGCTCAAGGAGCGGGCGGTGCGCATGGTGCGCGATGAGCTGCACGTCCGCGACGATGAGGCGCGTGCGAAGCTCGAAGCGAACGAGTGGAGCGTGCGCCGGGCCATCGACGCCGGGTGAAGCGTCTCATCGTGAACGCCGACGACTTCGGCCGGGCCCGCGGCGTCAACGCGGGGATCCTGCGGGCCCATCGCGACGGGATCGTGACCGCGACGACGCTCATGGTCAGCGCGCCGGGATCGGCGGAAGCCGGGACCGTCGCGCGCGCGACGCCGTCGCTGGACGTGGGCGTGCACCTGACCGTCACGTATGGACGACCGGTGTCCGATCCCCACGCGATCCCGTCCCTCGTGGAGCCGGGCGGCGCATTCCCCCGCGTGCCCGGCGCGTTCCTCGGCACCGGGCGCGCGACGCGCGAGGACGCACTGGTCGAGTACCGAGCGCAATGGGCCCGCGCGGGAGATCTCATCGGCCACCCACCCTCGCATCTGGACTCGCATCACTGGGTGCACGACGAACCCGCATTCGAGTGGGCGATCATCGCGCTCGCGCTCGAGACCGCCGTCCCGGTCCGCCCGCACGACGACACGCAACGCGATCGGCTCCGCGCCGCTGGCGTGTCGACGGTGGATCACTACCGCCGCGACTTCCAACACGAAGGGCACGTGGATCTCGCGACGCTCGAGCGGATCCTGGCGGGCCTCGACGACGGCGTGACCGAGCTTGGCTGCCATCCCGGCGAAGCGGACGCCGAGCTTGCCCGCACCTCGACGTACGCGGCGTTGCGCGTCGACGAGCTCGCCACGCTCACCGATCCGCGAGTGAAGGACGTGCTCGGTCGGGAGGGCATCGCGCTCGCGAGCTACGCCGTGCTCCGATGACCTTCGCGTCCGCCCTCTGGGTCGTTCGCGATCGCATCACCACGAAGACCGCGATCGACGATCTTCTGGCCGACAGCGTGGGTTGGAACATCCGCGATCTCGTCGTCCAGGTGCGCGGTCGCGGGGATGCGTACTACACAAGCGCGCTCGAGCCGCGGGCAGAGACGCTCGACGGCTCCGATCTCGACCCGCTCGCCCATCTCGTGCGCGGCGCGGCCGCGGTCGGCATCCGGATCCATGCCTGGGCCAATGGGACCTTCGTGTGGTCGAGCCCGACCGGCGGCTTGCCGCGCTCCCCCGCGCACATCGTCCACGCGCACCCCGACTGGCTCCTCCGGCCCGACGGCGTGCGGTACCTCGACCCCGTCGGCGGCACCGACTGGGAGGGCATCTACATCGATCCGACGAACACCGCGGCCCAGGCCCACACCATCGCGGTGTTCCAGGACATCGTGCGCCGCTATCCGGTGGAGGGCTTCCATCACGACTACATCCGCTACCCCCAGGCGTCGTACGCGCGCTCGCCGGAGGACCACCAGGCGGTGACGGCGATCGTCCGCGAGACCACCGCACGTGTGCGCGCCGCTCGGCCGGGCATCGTCATCTCCGCGGCGGTGTTCCCCGATCCGGAGGTCGCGCGCGAGCGGGTCCTGCAGCGGTGGCCGGAGTGGGTGGCGGACGGTCTCATCGACCTCATCTGCCCGATGGCGTACCGGACCGATACCTCCGAGGTCCGGCGGGTCCTCGGCACGGCGCGCGCGGCGGCGCCGGCGGTCCGGATGTGGGGCGGGCTGATGGCGTACGCCGGAGGACGCGACCGCGTGCGCGAGCAGGTGCGCGCGGTGCGCGATGCGGGCTGCGATGGCGCAATCCTCTTCGCGTACGACCCGAAGATGCGCGACGTCATCGACGCCTTCGCGGCCCAATGCGAGCGCACGACGTAATCAGGCGGTAACGATCGCGCGGCTGTCCGGCGGTGACGCGCCAGTACGTTCGTCCTATGTACGGAGAGCCAGGGCCCGCCGATACCATCTACGGGTGCGGGAGCCACAGCAGAAAGAGCCCAACCCGACGGCAGCAGCGCCGCTACCGCCGGATCCGCTCGCGAGCGCGGTGGCGCGATCGGTGAGCGATCTCCGGCATTCCGCCGGCCTCTCCGAGCGGGCCGCGGCGCGCAAGCTTGGCACCTCGCAGACCCAGCTCCGTCGCATGGAGGACCCGCGCTACCTGCCGTCACTGCGCTCGCTCGCGCGACTCGCGACGGTATACGGCTACGAGCTCCGGGTGGATTTCTCGCCGCGCGGCGCGGTGGCCCCGCTGGACGCCGGCCCGCGCGCCGCGGGCCCGCAGAAGGCGGCACGCAACCGCTCGAAGGACGGCGCGGCCAAGGCCAAAGCCGGATCGAAGGCGACGCCGCGCAAGCGCGCTAGCGCGTCCGGGTCACCTTCGAAAGCCCGCGCGGGCGCTCCACATCGCGGCCGCGCCGGCGGGCGAGCGAAAGCGCGACGAGCTGCGCCGAAACGACGAAGCTGATCGGCATCAGCGCCTCCGACAGCGGGGCGCGCAGCAGCACGGCATCGTCGGCGAGCTCCGCGAGCCCCGCGTCATTCGTCACGGCGTAGATCTTCGCCCCCTTCGACCGCAGCTTCCGTGAGAGCGCCCGCGCCTCGGATTGGGCTGCGCCCCGGGCGCTGAACAGGAGCACTGGCACGCCCGTTTCGAGCAGCGCGATCGGCCCGTGCGCGAAGTCCGCGCTTGAGTACGGCTCCGCCCACACCTGGGCCAGCTCCTTGATCTTGAGGGCGGCCTCGAGCGCGGTGGCGTACTCGTAGCCGCGGCCGAGCACGACGATCGCCCGGGCCGTCCCGATCTTCCGGGAGATGCGATCCGCGTCGACGTCGCCCGCCTCCGCTTCCGTGACGCTGTCGACCAGCCCCGCGAGCGACAGCGCGCTCCGGCCCCGGGACTCCGCAGCATTCGCGGCGAGCAGCGCGAGCGCGACGCAGGTGGCGGTGTACGTCTTCGTCGCGGCGACGGACCGCTCCGGTCCGCAGCGCAGCAGGAACGTCTCGGCCGCCGTGCGGGCGAGAAGCGAGCTCGAGCGATTCGTGATCGCGATCGTCGGCGCGCGGACGGACCGGGCCTCGGCGAGCACCGCGGCCACGTCCGGCGCGGCGCCGGACTGGGAGATGCCGATCACGGCCCCACGCGCGAAGCTCGGCGGCATCCGGTAGCGGGTCACCAAGGACGGGGCGGCCAGCGCGGTCACCAATCCGGCCAGGCTCTCGAAGAGGTACTTGCCGTACGTGGCGGCGTTGTCCGAGGAGCCGCGCGCGGCGATGGTCAGGTGCTCCGCGGTCGCTATCGGCCGGGCGAGGGTGCGGGCCTCGGGCCAGCCGACCTCGAGGAGGCGGGCCGCGACACCGGGCTGCTCGGCGATCTCGGACCGGAGGGACATCCGGTGGAGGCTACCGCGCCGGTGGTAGTACCACTCTCCTACTTGTCGACGTTGGTATCACGGGCGAGCATCAACGTCTCACCACGAGCATGACCAGGGGCGCGATAAAGGAAGGGTTATCCGTGGCGATCCTTGCTTCGAGGACCACCCGACCCGTGCGTTGGCGGCGCAATCTGCGCGCCGCGTGCTTCTGGCTGGCCCTCGCACTCGGCACTGCCGCCGTCGCGAACGGGTCCGATGGGCCGCTCGTCTACCTCCTGGCCGCTCCCCCGCTCGTGCTCGCGTTGCGCGAGGGGGCACGGGCGCTCGGCGCGCGCGAGAGCGGCAAGCTCGCCGAGCGTGTGGCCGACAAGCTCACCACCGCTCTCGGACCCGAGTACGTCGTGCTCACCGAGTACCCGCCGCGCGATGGCTCGGCCGCCGTTCCGGTGGTCGTGGTCGGGCCGTCCGGCATCTCCGCCATCGAGCCGCTCGGCCTCGACGCGAAATATGGCTGCTACAACGACGGCTGGCACCGCCTCGGGGCGCAGGGCCTCGTGCACCTCGACGGATCACCGTCGCGGCGCGCGCGCGAGAATGCGGCGCGCGTGCGCACGGACATCTCTCGCGGTGGACACATCCGCTCGACGGTCAACGCGTACGTGCTCATCGAACGCGGGACCGGCGACGACTGCGCGAGCTCGACCGTGCCGGTGATCTGCGGCGTGGACGCGCTCGTGGAGCAGCTCCGGTCTCGCGCACCGCGGACCGAGTCGGCCGCGCGGCGGGTCCAGGCCGTCGCCGATGCGCTCACGCACCCACTGGCGGTCGCCAGCTAGCGGACTCGCGGCCAGTAGCATTCGGCCGATGAGTGGCACGCGTGTCGTGGTCGTCGAGGACGACCCGTCGGTCGCGGAGCTCGTCACCCTCTATCTCAAGAACGCCGGCTTCGTGGTGGAACACTGCGCGACCGGCGCGGAGGCGCGCGCGGCGTTCGCACGCGGCGCCCCGGCCTGCGTGGTGCTCGATCTCGGGCTTCCGGACGCGGATGGCCTCGAGCTGTTCGCGGAGCTCCGTCGCGCACATGACTCGCCGGTCGTCGCGCTGACCGCCCGCGCCGAGGACGTCCAGAAGGTGGCCGGCCTCGATGCGGGGCTCGATGACTACCTGACCAAGCCGTTCAACCCGCGCGAGCTCGTCGCGCGCGTCCACGCGCTCATCCGTCGCGCGACCGGGAGCGGCGGGACCCGACCGCTGGCCGTCGGCAACCTCACGCTCGACCCGGCACGGCATGAGGTCATGGTCGATGGGCTGACCGTCTCGTTGCGCGCGAAGGAGTTCGAACTGCTGGAGGCGTTCTGCCGACAACCGGGCATCGTGCTGACGCGTGACAAGCTGCTCGAGAACGTCTGGGGCTTCGCGTACCCCGGTGAGACCCGGACCGTCGACGTGCATGTGAAGCAGCTGCGCGACAAGCTGAGCGGCGCGAGCGCCAAGATCGAAACGGTGTGGGGCGTCGGATACAAGCTCGTGCCGCCGGTCTGATCGATGCAGAGCGTCGCGGGCCGCCTGTTCCTGTCATATCTCGCCGTGGTCGCGGTCGGGCTGCTCATCGCCGGCCTCGCGATCGGGGGGCTGCTGTTCCGCTATGAGAACGATGTCACGCGGGTCCGGCTCCAGGAGCTCGCCGCCCCCTTCCAGACCGCGATCCAGACAGCGGTGCGGAATGGGCAGGCGCCGCGCGATGCGATCGCGACGCTCGCGGAGCAGGTGCAGGCCGCGAACGCCCGCGTGCTCATCGTGAGCCCCGGCAACAATCCAACGGCGAACAATGCGCAGCGTCGGGTGCTCATCGACAGCGACGGCACGCTGGTGAACACCCGATTCGCCGTGCCCGACGCGAGCGGGATCGGCCAGTTCACCGACGCCGACGGGACGGTGTGGATCTTCGTTCAGCAGCAGCTGCGCACGGCGGCGGCGGGGGCCGGCGGCCAAGGGTTCATCGTCATCGCCCGGCCGCGCGCCGTGTTCGCGGATGTCGTGCGCGCGCTGCTCCCCTCGCTCCTGATCGCCGGCATCGTCGCGGCCGGCTTCGCCCTCGTCGTCGCCGGGCTCCTCGCGCGGACGATCACGCAGCCGCTACGCCGGCTCGTCGGCGGCGTGCGGGCGTTCGGCTCCGATCACACCGCGCGCGTACCCGTAGGCGGGCCGACCGAGGTGCGGGAGCTCGGCGGCGCGTTCAATGAGATGGCCGGTGAGATCGAGCGGGCGCGGGCCAGTGAGCAGGCATTCCTCGCGGACATCTCGCACGAGCTGCGGACACCGCTCACCTCGATCCACGGGTTCGCGCAGGCGATCGTCGAAGGCGAGGCGCGCGGTGACGGGATACCGCGGGCCGCCGAGATCATCCAGCGCGAGGCGCGGCGCCTGGTCCGCATGGTCGAGGGGCTCCTCCAGGTCGCGAAGCTCGAGGCCGGCGTGCAACATCTCGCCCATGAGCGCATCGCCGCGGCAGATCTACTGCGTGGGGCGGTCGCCGCGCTCGACGTGCAAGCCCGCGAGGCCGGCGTGTCGTTCGATCTCAACGCCGGCCCGTTGCCCGTCGTCGGCGATCCGGATCGGCTGGCCCAGCTGTTCATCAACGTGCTCGACAACGCGGTGAAGCACTCGCCACGCGGGACGACGGTGCGGGTCGATGGCGAGCAGCAGAACGGCGAGGTCATCGTGCGCGTGCGGGACCAGGGGACCGGCCTTCCGCCGGGGACCGAGCGGAAGCTGTTCGCGCGCTTCTGGCGGGGGGACAACGCCGCAGCTCGCGCGGGCGCGGGTCTCGGGCTCGCAATCGCGCAGGCGATCGCGCAGGCCCACGGCGGAAGGATCGACGCGCGGAACGCCCCGGGCGGCGGTGCCGAGTTCGCGATCCATCTCCCCGCCGCTACGTAAACTCAGCCCGATGTTCGGTGGGACGGTGCGCGGCAAGACGGTGACACTGCGCGTGCCGGTGGATGCCGATCTTGCGGCGCACAAGCGGTGGTCGGCGGACATGCGGGTGCGCCGCGCCGGACCGATCGGCCGGTGGCACGAGCCCGCGGCCGGCGAGACGTGGAAGGAGCGCTGGACCGAGCAGGCCAAGGACCGCTCGAGTGTGCTGTGGTCCATCGCCGTGGGCGACCGCCTGGTCGGCTACGCGCGGATCGAGTTCGACGGCGCACCACACGCCGATGGCATTTCGCTCGACCAGTTCGTCATCGACCCCGACGACGCCCGCAAGGGCTACGGCTGGGACGCGGCCCTCGCGCTGCATCGCTGGGCGTACGACTTCATGAACCTGCGCATGACGGCGACCGATCGCATCGCAGGGGACGACATCGGGCGGCAGCGGATCCTCGAGAAGCTCGGCTACGTCCGTTTCGGGCACGGCCACTCGGCCTACTACCGGGACGGTGGGTACGCCGACCAGTACCACTACCAGATGGACCGCGAGACCTGGAACGAACGTTGGCCCGGCGAGCGCGAGTATCCGCCGCTCGCCGACGAGAAGGCCGACTAGATGCTCGGCCCGGTGCTCACGGGCGCGAACGGCGTGTCGCTGCGCACCCCGACGCTCGCTGACACGAAGCTGCATGCGCTCGCCATGTTGGAACCGGAGACGTCACGGTTCTGGGGCGGGCGAATGATGGATGTGCGGGACGAGCAGTTCGAGGAGCGCCACAAGAAGAATGCCGACGATCCGAACAGCGTGACCTGGACGATCGCCTATGCGAACGAGAGCGTCGGGTTCACCGGATTGTTCGACATCGACTGGGTCGCGCGCGATTGCGAGAGCGGCATCTTCATCGGCCGAAGCGATCTGTACGGTCGCGGCATCGCATCGGAGGCCGTGCGCCTGCGCACCGAATTCGCCTGGCGGGAGATGAACCTCCATCGCGTGCACAACTGGATCTCGCTGCGTAATCGCGGAAGCCGCCGGGCGAACGAGAAGGCCGGCTACCGGCAGATGGGCCTCATGAAGCGCTACGGGTTCCGCAGCGGTCAGTGGTACGACGACTGGCTGGGCGAGGTCTTCCCCCCTGACAGCGCCGCGGCTATATTCGTCGCGCCCTCCAAAGGGGGGTAGCGGCGACAAGAGCTATCAACGCGAGCGTCGAGTGAGGCAGTCCTCCCGAGACCGAGCGCGGCTCGAGAAGCCAGCAAACAAAAGGGAGGAAGCTTCATCGTGAGCTTCTCTGACAAGACCCTGACCTGCAAGGACTGCGGTCAGGAATTCATCTGGACCGGCGGGGAGCAGGAGTTCTACCAGTCCCGCGGTCTCGTCAACGAACCGGGTCGCTGCCCGTCGTGCCGCGCGGCACGCCGGTCAACGGGCGGTGGCGGGGCGGGCGGCAGCATGTACGGCGGCGGTGGCGGCGGCCGGGGCATGGGCGGTCCGCGCGAATTCTTCACCGCGACCTGCAGCAACTGCGGCGGTGAGGCGCGGGTGCCGTTCCAGCCTCGCGGCGACAAGCCGGTGTACTGCAGCTCCTGCTTCGAACAGGTGCGGCCGTCGGCCTCTCGCGGAGCGCGCTACTAGAGCCGGCCTGCGCCGCATGTCACACGAGGCCCCGGCCGATCGCGGCCGGGGCTTTCGTTCGTCTAGCTGTCATTCCCACCGATTTCTGAGACCGGCACCTCCGCCGCGTGCCACGGTTGCTGTCGAGGCCCACGACGACCGGTGGTCCGCGTCGCGGCGCAGCTGGCTTCGTGGTCAGACGGCCTCGAATGCGCGCGCCAGCGGATCGAGTCGGGGGGCCCGTGGCGGATAGAGAGTCGGGTGCGGAGCCACGCTGTTTCGGCCAGTGATTCCGGCGTAATTTCACGGATCGACCTGCCAATCGGGTCACACCAATTGGCAAGGTCGGGTCTGCACGCCGGTGGTCTCAGCAACCGGTGGGAATCACATCTAGCGGATCCCCTTCACGAGGTCGGCGAGCGTCACGCCGAGTCGCTTCGCGAAATGCGAAAGCGCGGCCAGCGATGGCGCGACGCGGCCGGTCTCCATCTTCCAGACGTATTGCCGCTGGAAGTACACGACGCCTCGCGGGCTCTGGCCGAGCTCGGCCATGGTCAGGCCCTTCTTCTCGCGGAGCGCGCGGATGCGCTTGCCCACGGCGCGTAGGAGCTTCGCCTCTCCGGGCACGTCCGGGTTCACCCGCGCGGGCATCTATCCGCGGCCCGCGACGAAGTCGAGCATCGCGGCGATGACCTCGCCGCCATACGGGGCGAAGAACATGCCGATCGAGTGCTCGGTCCCGCCGAACAGCATGAGCGTCTTTGGCCGCTCGCAGAGCTCGAACGTGTGCAGCACGTGCGGCGCCGCCCCGAGGTTGTCCTCGTTCGCGCAGATGAAGAGCTTGCGCCCGGTCACGTTGCGTGAGAGCGCGTCGTCGACGGGCTGCACCGGGGCCGACACGCTGACGACGCACTCGATGTCTCGCTCGAAGCTCGAGCCGAGGACCGCGTGCCCGCCCATCGACGCGCCGACGAGCGCGAGCTCGCTCACGCCGTTCTGCCTGAGCCACGCTTTGGCGGCACGCAGGTCCGCGACGGTCGAGGCGGGCGTGGTCGAGCCGGTGGAGCTCGCGTAGCCCCGGAAGTTCAGTGCCAGCGCGGGGATGCCGCGCGCCGCGAAACGCGGTGCGATGTCCTTCCAGCCGCTCGCGTCCCAACTCTGCCCGTGACAGAGGATCACCGCGCGCCGGGCGGGCAGCTTGCCGTAGAGCTCGGCGGTCAGCGATTCGGCCTCGCTCGTTAGGGCGACCGCGGTCATGGGACCGGGTCGAGCAGCGGCGTGCCCTCGAGGAACGCGAGGATGTTGTGCGCCGCGCGCACGGCCATCTTCGTGCGCGTCTGCTCCGACGCGGAGGCGATGTGCGGCAGCAGCACCACGTTCTCGAGGCTCATGAGCAGCCGGTCCACGTCCGGCTCGCGCTCGAAGACGTCGAGGCCGGCTCCGGCGATGACGCCGTCCCGCAGCGCTTCCGCGAGGGCGTGCTCGTCGACGACCGGCCCCCGCGAGCTGTTGATCAGGATCGCGGTCGGCTTCATCTGGCGCAGGCGTTCGGCGTTCATGAGATGACGCGTCTCGGGCAGCAGCGGTGTGTGCAGAGACACGAAATCGGACTGCGCGAGCAGCTCATCGAGCGTGACGTACATGGCATCGAGCTCTCGCTCGGCGTCCTCGTTCCGCCGGGCGTCGGTGTACAGGATCTTCATCTGGAAGCCCTTCGCCCGGCGGGACAGCGCTCGGCCGATGCGGCCCATGCCGACGACGCCGAGCGTCGCGTGATGCACGTCGCGGCCGGTGAACAGGAATGGGGTCCAGCCGCGGTACTTTCCGGCGCGCAGATACCGCTCGGCCTCGCCGAGGCGGCGCGCCGCCGCGAGCAGGAGCGCGAACGCGCCGTCGGCAGTCGTCTCATCGAGGATGCCCGGCGCGAATGTGACCGGGATCTTCCGCTCGCGCGCGGCCGCGATGTCGATGTTGTCGTACCCGGTACCCATCGTGGCGATGAACCGGAGCTTCGATGCGCCGCGGATGGCGTCGCCGTTCACCGGATTCGCCGGCAGCGTGTACACGATGTCGGCATCCTTGATGAGCCCGACGACCTCTTGCGCGGTCGGGATCGGCGGATCGTCGGGCCCGATGACGATCTCCGCTCGCGGGCGCAGGAGCGTGAGCGCTTCCTCGCTGATCGGACGCGTCACGACGATGCGCGGACGGTCGGGCACGCGCAGACAATAGCCCCGTCATGAAGAGACCGACGAAGCGCATCGCCATGGACCACGTCGCCGCGCACAACCAGCGCATGTGGGATCGCCTCGCGAAGGCGGGCATCCCGTACACGCGTCCGCAGGGCACGCCGCCCAAGACCGCCCGCGGCAAGCGGACCTTCCTGGACCCGAACGGCCGGCTCGCCGGCCTGCCGATCGCCGGTCAGCGCGTGCTCGCGCTCGCCGGCGGCGGCGGGTGGCACCCGGTCCTGTTCGCCGAGCTCGGTGCCGAGACGACGGTGTTCGACATCAGCGCGCGCCAGCTCAAGACGGTGCGGGACCTCGCGCGGTCGCGCGGCGTGAAGGTCCGGCTCCTCCAGGGCGATATGCGCGACCTATCCGCATTCGCGGACGGCTCGTTCGACATCGTGTGGCACAGCCACTCCATCGTGTTCGTGCCCGACGCGGGTCGCGTCATCGCCGAGGTCGGCCGCGTCCTGGCTCCCGGAGGCGTGTATCGCGCATCGACGATGCACCCGGTGACGCTGCGGATGTACGGCACCTGGTCCGGCACCGGCTGGGGATTCCGGCAGAGCTACTTCGCCGATGGGGCCGTGCCGTACGAGGACGCGAGCTGGGAGTTCGACGACGTGACGGTCGAGGCTCCCACCCTTGAGTACGGCCACCGGGTCTCGGACCTCATCAACGCGTGCGCGGCTGCGGGCCTGGTCGTCGATGGGTTCTGGGAGACCACGCCCGGCGAGATCTCGACGACCGTGCCCTTGCGCGCGGTCTCACCGAAGCTGCTGCTGGCACGACGTGACGCGCAGGAGCCCGGATCGGATGACGCGCTGGAACATCAGCTGCCCGCCTTCATCGAGTGGCGGGCGCGAAAGCTCAGCCCTGCGAGCCGCGCTCCGGTCCGCCGCGCGAGCGCATCGTCGACGAATACTGCGACGCGATCTCGGAAAGCTTCCGGAACGCGACGGGCAGGTTCACGGACCAGCCGATCCCCACGACCTGATCGGTGAACAGGACGTCGCTGTCGGGAGCCCAGTACGCGTTCTTCACGCGTCGGAGGTCCGGCAGCCGGAAGTCGTAGGGCACCACCCCGGCGACCTTGCCATGCCAGAGACGCTGTTCGGCCGGCTTCTTGAGCTCCTGATAGAGCGCGCCGAAGAACGCGAGCCAGATCGCGGTGCGGAGGAGACTCGAGATGTCCTTCATGTGCGGACCAGCGGTGCAGGTGTGGTGCCAGGCTTGATCAGCGGCGTCCCCTGGGCGCATTGCGG
>JALZAB010000029.1 GCA_030948585.1 Chloroflexota bacterium | reverse complement strand
TGGTAGATGCCGGTCGGCAGCAGGATGACGGTCGCGATCCCGAAGATCACCGTGCCGAGCATGAGATAGCCGCGGCGCAGGCCCGAGGTGACCTCGTCCGCGCCCATGACGCCGCGTCGCGCGGCGTAGTGCGCGCCCCAGAAGAGCGCGCCGAACACGCTGAACGTGATCCCCTTGATGAGGTCGTCGGCGCGTCGCCGATCCTGCTCGCGCTGCTGCTGCGCCGCGATGTCCACGTTGGTCCCGGGCGCGCACTTCACGTTCGGATCGGTCACCGGCCCGCACGCCGGCACAGGCCCGAAGGCCGACGTGTCGCCGTAGACGAAGGCGTTGCCGAATGCCGCGGCGAACCCGACGGTGAGGATGCCCGACAGGCCGACGACGAGGACGATGATCCCGGCCATGGAGGCGATGTAGAGGTACATCCGGACGAGCGTGCGCGGGGCCCATTCGATCCCCGCCTTGCCGCCACGCATCGCGAGCACGATCGCGCCGACGATGACCCCCAGGACGGCGACCGTCCCGAGCACCCCGAGCACCACTAGATCCCCCTCCTCCGCCGAATGACGCGCTTCGTCGTCTTCGGCTCGCCTGAGAACGCGGCTTCCGGTCCGTGTTGCAGCACCTGGATGCCGCGCAGCTGCACGACCTCGTCGCGCAGCGCGGCGGCCCGTTCGAATTCCAGCTGCTTCGCGGCCTCCTTCATCTGCCCTTCGAGGTCCTTGATCACCCGCGCGAGCTCGTCCGGGGGCATCTCCCCGGCGCCGATCGGCCGGCCGCGCTTCTCGTAGAGACCCTCGACCTCGGCGACCTGCTTGAGCCGCATCCCGACCTCGCGGATGGCCTTCATGATGCTCGTCGGCTCGATGCCATGCTCCGTGTTCCAGGCGATCTGCAGATTCCGGCGGCGCTCGGTCTCGTTGATTGCCTTGTCCATCGATGTGGTGCGCCGGTCCGCGTACATGACCACCCGGCCTTCGACATGTCGCGCCGCTCGGCCGATGACTTGGATGAGCGAGCCCTCGGATCGCAGGTAGCCCTCCTTGTCCGCGTCGAGGATGGCCACGAGCGTGACCTCGGGCAGGTCGATGCCCTCCCGAAGGAGGTTCACTCCGACCACGACGTCGTAGATGCCGAGGCGGAGGTCGCGAAGGATCTCCACGCGCTCGATGGTCTCGATCTCCGAGTGGAGGTAATGGACCTTGATCCCCATCTCGCGCAGGTAGTCGGCGAGGTCCTCGGCCATCTTCTTGGTTAGCGTCGTGACGATGGACCGCTGGCCCCGTTGCACCCGCAGATTGATCTCGCCGAGCAGGTCGTCGATCTGCCCATCCGTCGGCCGGATGTCGATCTCGGGGTCGACAAGGCCGGTGGGCCGGATCACCTGCTCCACCAGGACCGGCGTCCGCTCGAGCTCGTACGGCCCCGGCGTCGCCGACACGAACACCGTCTGATCCAGGCGGTCCTCGAATTCCCGGAACGTGAGTGGCCTGTTGTCGAGCGCGCTCGGGAGGCGGAAGCCGTACTCGACGAGGATGTCCTTCCGGGCCTTGTCGCCGAAGAACATCCCGCGCGCCTGCGGGATCGACATGTGTGACTCGTCGATGAACATCAGGAAGTCCGGCGGGAAGTAGTCCAGGAGCGTCCAGGGCCGGCTGCCCGCGGGCCTGCGGGCGAGATGACGCGAGTAGTTCTCGATGCCGTGGCACGTACCGGTCTCGCGCAGCATCTCGAGGTCGAAGTTCGTGCGCTGCAGGATGCGCTGGGCCTCGAGCAGCCGGCCGGCGTCCTTGAGCTCCTTGGTGCGCGTCTCGAGCTCGGCCTCGATGTCCCGGATGGCCTCGTTGAGCTTCTCGCGCGGCGTCACGAAGTGCCGGGCGGGATAGATGTCGATCCGGTCGCGCTCCGCGAGGACCTCCCCGGTGAGCGGGTCGAGCTCCGTGATCCGCTCGATCTCGTCCCCGAAGAACTCGATGCGCACCGCGAGGTCGTCGTAGGCCGGATGGACCTCGAGCGTGTCCCCCCGCACCCGGAACTTGCCGCGGACGAAGTTCTGGTCGTTGCGCTCGTACTGGATGTCGACGAGATGGCGCAGGACGGTATCCCGCCGCATCCGCTCGCCCTTGACCAGTCGAACGGTGACCGCGCCGTAGTCGACCGGTGCGCCGAGGCCGTAGATGCAGGAGATCGACGCGACGATGATCACGTCGCGGCGCTCGAAGAGCGAGCGCGTGGCCGAGTGCCGCATCTTGTCGATCTCCTCGTTACGTGAGGAGTCCTTCTCGATATAGGTGTCGCTGCGGGGGACGTACGCCTCCGGCTGGTAGTAGTCGTAATAGGAGACGAAGTACTGGACGGCGTTGTTCGGGAAGAACTCCTTGAACTCGCCATAGAGCTGGGCGGCGAGGGTCTTGTTGTGGGCGAGCACGAGCGCGGGCCGGCCGGAGTCGGCGATCACCTGGGCCATCGTCACCGTCTTCCCGGAACCGGTGACCCCCTTGAGGGTCTGCCACTTGTCCCCGCGGGCGAGCCCCGCGCTGAGTTCCGCAGCCGCTTTCGGCTGATCGCCCGCGAGCGGCCAGGGCAGGACGAGGTCGTACGCCGCCCGCCCGGAGGGGCGATCAAGAGGGACTTGGAGGACTTCGCTCGAGCTGCTCATGCCGGCCCCTTCGGAACATCATAGAACGGGTGTTCGAACCTGCCCCGGCAGGCGCCCGCCGCCCCATGGATGCTACCCGTCCAGGACGCGTCCAAGGCTGGGCGCACCGGCCCACGGTGCTCCCAAGATTGACACGCCTGCGACAGGTCACACCGATTGGGCTATTGCCGAATGACCCCCTGCATCGCCTAACGTTCCTAGACCAGCCGCTAGAGGAGTTTGAGGACAGTGGAAGACAGGTCTCGGCGTCGTGCGCGACTCGTTCTGATCGTCGGCGTCATGATCGCGATTCTGGCTGGCGCCGGGACGTACATTCTCTCGTCCGGCACGAAGTCGGAGACCCAGGCGCCCGTGGCGACGAGCGATGTATTGGTCGCGTCGCACGATCTAGCGCCCCGGACCGCGCTAGCGGCCGCGGACCTCAAAGTGCAGAAGTACCCGGCGGATCTTGCGCCGCCGGCGGCCTTGACCCGCGCCGATGACGCGATCGGAAAGATCATCCAACAGCCGGTCGCGGCGGGAGAAGCGATCCTCCCCGGTAAGTTCGCTGCGGCAGGCGCGGTCTCGTTCACCGTGTTCCCACCGAACGCCCAACCGCTCCCGAATCAGCCGATCGCCGCGGGAACACCGGACTACCGCGTGATGTCGATCACCGTGGCAGACGCCAATGCCGTCGGCGGTGCCGTGCAGGTCGGCGACATCGTCGATCTCCTGTTCACCCTGAATATCGACCCGGCGAAGTACCTGACCGGCACCGACCAGAACCGATTCCCCGACTTTGCCACGAAGGTCACTCTTCAGAATCTGCCCATCCTCGCGCGCACCGCCGCCGTGTACACGATCCGCACGGACGCGCAGACCGCCGAGCAGGTCGCCTACCTGGTGGCGTCCGGCGGCCAGGTGCAGTTCCTCCTCCGCGCGGCGCAGGATCAGCGTCAGGCAGTCACGTCCGGCGGCTCGTTCGGGCCTGTCGAGCGACGGTTCGGCTTCCCGATCCCGGTCAAGATCGCTCCCTAGACCTTCCGTCGCACCTCCGACCATGCGGTAGCGACCGCGGCGCCGAGGGCGTCGCGGTCGCTGTCATTTTCGATCACCACATCCGCCGCCCGGCGGAAGGCTTCCTCGCTCGCCTGCGCCGCCAGGCGCGCGGCCACGCCGGCTTCGCTCATCCCGCGGCTCGCGAGCCGCGCGAGCAGCTCGTCCCGCGGGGCCAGGACCACCCAGATGCGATCGCAGATGCTGCGGAGCGACGTCTCGGTGAGCTTGATCGCCTCGACGACCAGGATCTGATCGCCGGCGAGCATCTTGCGCGCCTGCAGAATCCGCGCGATGACCCGCGGATGCAGGATCTTCTCGAGCTGATCGAGACGCCGCGGATCCGCGAAGACGAGGTCGGCGAGCTTCCGCCGGTCGATCTCCTTGTCCGCACCAAGGACCTCGGTGCCGAACTGCTGGACGATCGCGCTGTAACCCGTCGTGCCACGGCTCTGCTCGTCGCGGGCGATGGCGTCCGCGTCGAGCACTCGCGCGCCGAGCTCCCGGAGCATGGAGGCCACCGTGCTCTTCCCCGCCCCGATCGGGCCGGTGAGGCCGACGACGAAGGCGCTCATTCGTCCGTTGGTCCGGCGCTGGCCGTCCATTCCGAGTACAGGTCCCTGAGGGAGCGCTCCAGATCCGCGTGCTCGGCACCGAGGCGCCGCGTCTCCATGAAGTCTCCGGACATGGCGATGTCCTCGAGCTTCTTCGCCAGCTGCGTCAGCTGCAGCTCCATCGCGGCGATGCGCGCCTCGAGCGCCCGCACGCCTTCTACCTTTCGCACGCGCGAGGACGTGCGACGAGGAGTCGCCGCCAAGGCTGCGGGCCTGGCCTGCGCAGGCGCGGCCTTGCTCGGCGTGGGGGCTGCCTGCGGCCGCGGCGGCTGCGGGCGCCCGCCCATCGCGAGGGCGGTCGTCTCGGGATCCGGCAGCGGGCGGCCCTCGTCGCGGGCCCTCTCGAACGCCGCCCACCCGCCCAGGTAGCGCTTGAGGGCGCCGTCGCGGACGTCCCAGATCTCAGATGCGAGGCGGTCGATGAAATACCGGTCGTGACTGACCGCCACGATCGTGCCTTCGTAGTCGTCGAGGACGCGCTCCAGCTGCTCGCGTGCCGCGAGATCGAGGTGGTTCGTCGGCTCATCGAGCACCAGCAAATTCGCTTCGCGAGCCGACAGCTGCGCGAGAGCCAGGCGCGAGCGCTCGCCTCCGGAGAGAACGCCGACGGACCGGAACACATCCTCCCCTCGGAAAAGGAACCGGGCGAGAAGGCTCCGCGCCCCCTGCTCGTCGAGCCCGGTGGCCTCGCGGAGCGCGTCGAGAACGGTGTCGTCCCCGGTGAGCTCGGCCTGGGCCTGCGCGAGGAACGCGACGCGCGCGGTGGGCGCGCTCGATACGTACCCGTCCAGGGCGGGCAGTTGGCCGACGAGCGTGCGCACGAGCGTGGTCTTGCCGGCGCCGTTCGCGCCGACCACCGCGATGCGCGCGCCGCGCTCCACGCGCAGCGGCGGCGTCCGTACGACGACGCGCGCGCCGTGACCGACGGCGAGGGGCGTGGACTCGAGGACCGTCGCGCCGGCGAGGTGTGCGGCGGCGAGGCTCCACCCGTGCTTCGCCGTGCCGATCGGCGCCTCGATGCGCTCCAGGCGGGCGAGCTGCTTCGCGCGGCCCCGGGACTGCTTCGACCGCTGTCCGGCCCGGAATCGGTCGATGTATTCCTCGGTCCGAGCGATCTCCTGCTGCTGCCGGTCGGCGGCGCGGGTGAGCGCGGCGTCACGGTCCGCGCGCTGCCGGGCGTACTGCGAATATCCGCCGCGGTACTCGACGACCTTCGATCCGTGCGCCGCCGGCTCGAACGACAGCGTCCTCGACGTGACGGCGTCCAGGAACCACCGGTCGTGACTGCTCGTGAGCACGGTGCTGTCCTGCTCGACGAGGAACTTCTCGAGCCACTCGAGCGCCGCGATGTCCAGGTGGTTCGTGGGCTCGTCCAGGAGGAGCAGGTCCGGATCATCGAGCAGCAGCCGGGCAAGACCGAGGCGCGTGCGCTCGCCGCCGGAGAGCGTGCGCACCTCTCGGTCACGCAGCGGGTCGAGGCCCAGCCCTGACAGCACGCGGCTGAGCGTGGCCTCGAAGTCGTAGCCGCCGGCGTGCTCGAAGTGGTGCTGCGCGTCGGCGTACCGCTCCAACAGGTCCGGACCACCCGTCGCGAGCTCGTGCTCCATCGTGCGGAGCTGGGTCTCGAGCTCGGCCAGATGCGCCGCGGCCCCGCGGGCGTGGGCCTCCACGGTTCCCTCGACCTCGACGAGCAGCTCCTGCTGCAGGAAGCCGATGCGCGTGCCGCGCGCGAGCGCGATCGAGCCGCTGTCGGGCGAGTCCAGCCCCGCGACGATCCGGAGCAGCGTCGACTTGCCCGTGCCGTTCGGGCCGATGAGGCCCGCGCGGTCCCCGCGGGTGAGCCGGAAGCTCACATCGCTGAACAGCACCCGATCGGCGAAGCGCCGCCCCGCAGCTTGGACCGACAGCACGCTCACAGGGGTGAGGTCACGTGCCAGTGCAGGTGCGGCGTCACGCCCGGCGCGGCGGCGTTCGCGGTGAGCTTCACCCCGTCCGCGCCGATGTCCAATCGCGCGGCCACCTTCTGGACCGCGCCGAGCATCGCGACGAGCAGCACCGGATCGAGCGCTTCGGGGCCGAGCAGCGATGGCGTGTGGCGCTTCGGGATGATGACCACGTGCTTGGGCGCGATCGGTCGCGGGTGGTGGAAGGCGAGCACGAGATCGTCCTCGTACACGCGGTCGATGGGCGCCTTCCCGGTGAGCACGTCCAGGCAGAACCAATCCCGCTTCCGGCCCTCGGCGTCCTTGGCGACGTACACGTACGGCTCGCTCACCGCGCGACCTTTGCCCGCGGGGCGCGCTGGCACCGCGGGCAGTGATACGTGCTGCGCCCACCGAGCACCGTGCGCCGGATCAATCCGCCGCACCGGTCGCACGGCGCGCCCGCGCGGTCGTACACGACGAACTCGTGCTGCATCCCGCCCTGCTTGCCGCTGCTGTCGCGGTACGTCCTGAGCGTCGACCCGTGCAAGCGGATGGCCTTGCGGAGGACCCACTTGATCGCCTCATGCAGCCGGGCGACCTCGTCCGGCTTCAGGGTGCCGGCGGCACGGAGCGGGTGGATCCGCGCGCGCCACAGGGCCTCCGAGGCGTAGATGTTGCCGATCCCGGCGATGCCTCGCTGGTCCAGGAGCAACGGCTTGATGGCTGCCCGCCGGCGGCGGCGGAGGAAGGTCCGGAGCCACGCGTCCGTGAACGACCGGCCCAGGGGCTCGCGGCCCATCGCGAAATGCAGAGGCGCCTTCATCGTCCGATCGCCGCCGGCCGTGACCGGCGCGAGGTCGGCGATGTCCACGAGCACCATCCGGCCGAGCTTTCGCATATCCACGAAATCGAGCGCGGTCCCGTCGGTGAACGTGAAGGTCGCGCGGGTGAAGGGTTCGGATGCGGCCTCCCCGAGCGCCTTGAACGCGAAGCGGCCGGTCATGCGCAGTGAGGTGCAGAGCGCATCGCCGCCGTCGAGCTCGAATACGACGAGCTTGCCGCGCCGCCGAACGACCTGGATGCGGCGGCCGGCGAGCCGGGCGGCGACGAGCGGGACCGGCTCAGGCTCGGTGATGCGCTCCCAGTCCGAGGCGAACGCCGCGATGGTGCGCCCGGTGACGAGGTCCGCGAGCTGCCGCGCGATGGTTTCGACCTCGGGTAGCTCAGGCATGCGCCGCCTGCGCCGGCTGCGCGAGCGGCGTCATCTCGTCCCAGTTGTCCCCCGTGCGGATATCCACCACGAGGGGCACGTCGAGCGCGTAGGCGCCGGCCATCTCCGTCTGGACCAGATCGGCGAGCTCGTCGATGCGCGCGCAGTCCACCTCGAAGACAAGCTCGTCGTGCACCTGCAGGACGGCCTGGGCCCACGCCGCACCGCGGAGGCGGTCGTGCACCTTCACCATCGCGATCTTCATGATGTCGGCGGCGGTGCCCTGGACCGGCATGTTGATCGCCATGCGCTCGGCGGCATTGCGGACGGCGCCGTTGCTGCTGGCCATGTCCGGGATGTAGCGCCGGCGGCCCAGGAGGGTCTCGACGTAGCCCTGCTCGAGGGCGAAGGACTTGGTCTCCATGACGTAGCGCCGCACGAGCGCGTAGCGCTTGAAGTACTCGTCGATGAACCGCGCAGCCTCGTCGCGGGCCATCCCCATGCGCCAGGCCAGCCCGAAGTCGCTCATCCCGTAGACGATGCCGAAGTTGAGCATCTTCGCGACGCTCCGCTGCTCGCGGGTCACCTCCGATTCGGCGACGCCGAAGCCCGCCGCTGCGGTGCGGGTGTGGACGTCCGCGCCGGTGCGGAACGCGTCGACGAGCGCCGGGTCTCCCGATACGTGGGCCAGCACCCGGAGCTCGATCTGCGAGTAGTCGGCTGCGAGCAGCGTGCGGTCCGGATGACCGGCCACGAACGCGCGCCGGATCCGGCGGCCGAGCGGCGTGCGGATAGGGATGTTCTGGAGGTTCGGCGACTGGCTCGACAGGCGGCCGGTCGAGGCGACGGTCTGGTTGAAGGTCGTGTGGATCCGGCCGTCGCGGTCAATGAGCGGACCGAGGCCGTCGGCGTACGTCGACCGAAGCTTCTCGACCTCGCGGTACTCGAGGATCTTGTCGACGACCGGGTGCGCGCCGCGCAGCTCCTCGAGCACGGCGGCGTCGGTCGAGTAGCCGGTGCCTGTTCGGCGGCCGCGGGCCAGCTTGAGCTCCGTGAACAACAGCTCCTGCAGCTGCTTCGGCGAGTTGATGCCGAACTCGTGGCCCACCGCGGCATGCGCCTCGCGCTCGATCCGCGCGACCTCGCCACCGAACTCCACCGCGAGCGTCGCGAGGTACCGCGTGTCCACCTTGATCCCGGCTTCCTCCATGTGCACGAGGACGTCAACGAGGGGCAGCTCGATCTCGCGATACAGCTTCGCGAGGCCCAGGCGCTCGAGGTCATCGCGGAACAGCGCGGCGAGGCGCATCGTGGCGACGGCCGCGGTGCCCGCGCGCGCGAGGCGCTCGTCGAGCGTGGGCACGAGGTCCTTGTGCTTGCGGTCCGGCGCCGGCAGCGCGGGCACCTCGAGACCCAGTCGCTCGGTCGCGAGATCGTCGAGGAGGTGCTGGCGCCGGCTCGCGTTGGCGAGGTAGGACGCGATGACGGTGTCCATTTCGATGCCGAGGAGATCGGCGCCGGCGCGGCGCAGCGCGCGACGAGCGGTCTTCCCGTCGTGCACCAGCTTGCCGATGCGCGGATCGCCGAGCAGCTCGATGATCGGAGCGGGGATGCGCTCGCCGATGGCGAGGTAGCAGCACGTCTCATCGAGGGCCAGGCCCAGGCCGAGGAGGCGCGGAGCGCGCTCGGAATCCACGTCGGCGAAGATGGCGATCCGGCCCGCCTCGCGCGCGCGCACCAGGTAGCCGGCGGCATCGGCGTCCGCCATCAGCACGATCTCCACGGGCGCGGCGACCGGGCTGGTCAGGCCGAGCGACAGCTGGCCGCTCGCGGACGTCTGCGGCGCCGGTCGGGTGGCCTCCGTCGCGAAGAGCGTCGGCGTCGGGAGCGGCGTGTTCGTGTTGCCATCGGCGGGCGGGAGCCGCGGGATGAGGCTTCGGAACTCGAGGTCCCGGAACAGATCCACGACCGCCGCGCGGTCGAACGCGCCGCGACGCGTCCGCTCGAGGTCGAGCGTCACCGGGATATCGGTGATGATCCGCGACATCTCGCGGCTGTGCAGGACCTGGTCGTGATTCGCTTCGAGCGCGGCCCGCAGCTTCGGGGTGAGGCTGCCGAGGTTCGCGTACAGGCCTTCGACGCTGCCGTGATCGGCGATGAGCTTGCCGGCGGTCTTCTCACCGACCCCGGGCACCCCGGCGATGTTGTCCGTCGGGTCGCCCTTCAGGGCCTTGTAGTCGACCATCTGGTCCGGCCGCAGTCCGAACCGCTCCAGTATTTTGCCCTCGTCGTAAATGACGGTGTTCTGGAACCCCTGGCGCGTCGTCATGAGCTGCACGTGCGGCGTAACCAGCTGGAGCGTGTCGAGGTCGCCGGATAGGATCATCGTGTCGAGGCCGGCGGCCTCGGCCTGCTTCGCGAGCGCGCCGATCACGTCATCGGCCTCATAGCCGGGGAGCGAGTACATCGGCACCCCGAACTTCTCCAAGAATTCCTTGCACCGCTCGAACTGCGGGCGGAGATCATCGGGCATGGGCTTGCGCGTGGCCTTGTAGGTGGCGTCGCGCTCCTTGCGGAACGTGGGGACGGGCAGATCGAAGCACGCGGCGATGTGCTGCGGCGGGTACTCCTGGATGATCTTCAACAGGATCGACGCGAATCCGAACGCGGCGTTGACCAGCTCGCCCTTCGTGGTCGTGAGCGGCGGTATGGCGAAGTAGCCACGGTAGATGAGGCTGTTGGAATCGGCGAGGAGAAGACGCTCGGCCATGCGTTGAGTATCGCGGGTCAGGCCCGGCGCAGCCTCCGGTGGGCGAGCACTGCCGCGATCGCGAACAGACCCGCGATCGTGAGGAACAGCGCCGGCGGCGGCCCGTACGGCGGAGGGGGCCCCTGCGTAGAGGTGACGGCCCCGGTCGCATCCGCGCGTGCGACCGCCGACGGACCAGGCGACGCCGAGGACGCGGCGTCTCGAGCGACACCGGAGCTCTGGGGCTGACCCGCGGGTGCCGGTGCGGCGGCCGGTGCGGAGGTCGTCGTCGCGACCTGCTTCGCGGCATCCGAGGCGAGGGCGTTGACGGCCGCCCCGAATTGACCCTTGGCGGCCAGCTGCTCGGCCGTGGTCGTCCCCCCACCGAGGCTACCGCCGCTATTGATCACGGCCGAGGCGATGAACAGGAACACGAACAGCCCGGTCCCCATCGCGCCGAGGAGCCGCACCGGCCTGAGCCAGACGGGCGCCCGCTCGAGCCGCGGCACGAGCGATCGCCGGGGCTCGAGCTGCGGCAGCGCGCCGATGAGCTGGCTGGTCGCGTGCAGATCCGCGAGCTGGCCGCGGCAGATCGCGCAGCCGTCCAGGTGCGCCCGCACCGAGTCACGCTCGGCCGCCGCAAGGGCGTCGTCCAGGTACGCGGACAGCAGTCGGTCCGGGTGTTCGGTCATCCCACTCACTGGAACGTCCGCCGGCGGATGGAAGTTCCGCTCAACCGCTGCTCCCCTTCCAGCCCTTGGCCACGAGCTCGTTACGGACCGTGATCCGGGCCCGGTGGATCCGCGACTTGACCGTGCCCAGCTCCGACACCGTGATCGATGCGATCTCCTCGTAGCTGAAACCCTCGACGTCGCGCAGCAGCAGGGCGTCGCGCTGCTCCACCGGCACGAGCGCGAGAGCCGCCTCGACCACGGCGCGCGCTTCGTGGCCCGCGGCGATATCGAGAAGCTCCGGTCCACCGGCAGCCGGCTCCGCCCAGCCTGGCCCATCGTCGGCATCGGGCGGGTCAAGCGGTAGCTCGGCCCGTCGTTTCTGTGCGCGGATCACATCGATCGCGCGATTGCGTGCGATACGGAACAACCAAGCCTTGAATGAAGTGCCTTCGAAGCCCGACATCGACCGCCATGCGGACACGAATGCGTCCTGCACGACGTCCTCTGCGTCAGCGCCCGGGCCAAGGATGCGCGCTACATGCGAGTACAGGGCCCGCTCATGGGCCCGCGCGAGCGCATCGAATGCGCGAGCGTCACCACGACGCGCGCGATCGAGGTCATCCGTGGAGTGATCTGCGATATCCTGCCGCGACATGTCCGCCGGTGAATCCTCCAAAAAGCGCGTCGTGGTCGTGGGCGAGGACGACGAGCCGATCGCGTTCCTCTTACGCGACTCGTTCAACGATGAGCCAGGGTATCAAGCGGTCGTCGTGCCGGACGGCGCGCTCGTGCTCGAGACCGTACGCCAGGTCAATGCGGATCTGCTGATCCTCGACATCATGATGCCGGGCCTGAACGGCTTCGAGGTGTACGACCGCATCCACGCGGATCCCAACATCAAGAACATGCCGGTCCTGTTCATGAGCGCCGCCGTCGCGGCGTACGACGAGGACTTCACGAAACGCGGCATCACGAACATCGTGTCGAAGCCCTTCGATCTCAACGACCTGGTGGCGCGCGTCAAGCTGCTCTGCCCCGCGGACGTCTGATGCCGTCTGCGGCATCGCGCCGCTACGGCGGTCTCGCCGCACTGGCCGCCACAACGGCCGTCGCGGTCGGCGATCGGATCAAGGTCGACGACGTCGCCATCGTCACGCGGAAGCGCGGGCGGGCCAATTTCGCCACTGCCGCGGATCACGCGGCCGAGGCCGAGATCCTCAGCCGGCTACGCGCCCACGACAAGAACGTGCCGATCCTGGCCGAGGAGAGTGCCGACCGGAAGCTGCGCACGGCCGAGTGCCTGTGGGTCGTGGACCCGCTCGACGGCACCCTCAACTTCTCGCAGGCCCTCCCCTTCTATTGCGTCGCGATCGCATACGTGGAGGGCGGCAAGGCCCGCGCGGCCGCGGTGTACGCGCCGCGCACCGCAGAGCTGTTCGTGGCCCACGAAGGCGCGGGCGCGACTCTGAACGGACACCCCATCAGGGTCTCGTCGGTCGCCAAGGCGACGGACGCGTTCGCAGTCGCCAGCCTCGCGTTCAAGGCAGCGTCACGCAAGGACTCGCGGTTCACCGCGATGAACGCCACGGTCACGCGCCTGCGGGTCATCGGCTCCGCGGCGCTCGAGATCTGCTACGTCGCGTGCGGGAGGTTCGACCTGTTCGTGCACGAGGCCCTCGCGCCGTGGGACGTCGCCGCCGCCGCGCTCATCGCGCGCGAGGCCGGTGCCGATGTGCGATCGCTCAAGACCGGAGCCGACGCCGCGTGGGACGAGCCGCGGGTGGTGATCGGCAACCCGAAGATCGTTCGGGACCTGTTGGCCAAGGTGCCGACGTTGGTGCGACGAACGTAGACTGATGTCAGGCCGGAGTGATGAAACGGTAGACATCGGAGACTCAAAATCTCCTGGGCCGCAAGGTCCGTGAGGGTTCGAGTCCCTCCTCCGGTACCGGTTACGCCGTCGATCCTTCGCGCGGCAGCTCGATCGTGACCGTCGTGCCCTGATCCTCGCCGGGGCTTTCGAGCCGGAGCGATCCACCGTGGCCTTCTGCGACGAGCCGCGCGAGATACAGCCCGATCCCCATCCCGCTGAACGTCCGCGCACGTCGCGATCCGCGCGCGAACGGCTTCCCGAGCGTCGGCAGCTCGTCGGCGGCGATCCCGATGCCGTGGTCGCTCACGATGATCGCGACGAGCCCGCCGCGCGGCTCCGCCGTCACGCCGATCGTGCCACCTGTCGGCGAATACTTCACGGCGTTGCCAACGAGATTCGTGAGCGCCTGCTCGATGCGCATCGTGTCGCCCTTGATAACCATCGAGTCCGGCGTCGTGACCTCGAACACATAACGACCGTCCTCGCCCGCCACTTCACGGTGCCGCGCCACGACCTCAATGACCACCGGTGCGAGGTCGAAGTCCTGGGGCTGCAGCTCGAAGCGGCCCTGCCCGGCGCGTGACACTTCGAGCAGATCGTTCACCAGACCGGCCATGCGATCGACCTGACGTTCGATTGTCTTCAAGTTCGTATCAAGCGATTCGAGGTCAAGCGGGCGCCCGTCCTCGCGATGGCGACGCAGCCGGAGACGCAGCAGCTGGGCCAGCGCCTTCAAGGGCGTGAGGGGCGTCTTCAGCTCGTGCGAAACGATGGAGAGGAACTCCTCCTTTTGGCGCTCCGCCTCCCGCTCCGCGGTGAGGTCCTGCATCGCGACGATCCCCGCGACGACCTCGCCCTGCGCACCGCGGACGGGTGCCGCGACCATTCGATACGCGCCCTCCACGCCCGTCCGCAGGTCGCGCTGGACGTACACGCCCGACGCCTGCTCCCCCGCGAGCGCGCGATCCATCGGCCGCTCGCCCATGGGCACGACAGCACCCGCTTCGTCCTGAAGCTCGATGCCGGCCCCGAGCTCCGCGCGATCCGGCCGGTCCCCTTCCGCGATCCCATAGATCTCTCGCGCGACCCGGTTCATCCGGATCGGTCCGTCAGGGAACGCGATCACGACGCCGTCCCCCAGCGATTCCAACAGCGACTCCTGCAGCTGTCGCGCTTGCCGCTCGGTCTCGTACAACCGAGCGTTGGTGATGGCGATCGACGCCTGGGCGCCAAGGATGTACAGGATGTCGAGGCCGGTCTGGTCGAGGCGGTGGGCCGGGTCGCGCGAGTAGGCGCTGATCGAGCCCATCAGCTGCCCCTCGTAGGCGAGCGGCATGGCCACGATCCGCACGATCCCCTCACGCGTCAGCAACGCGTCCGCAGGCTCGTCGTTCGGCAGCTCCACCTCGACGTGGGTGTCGAAGCCGGCGTACAGCTCGAGCGCCCGGTCGAGCGGGAAACGCCGCGTGGCGGCGTACTCCTCGCTCAGCCCGTCTTGGGCCACGATGTGGAGCGCATCATCCGACTCGTCGACGAGCATGACGGCCGCGGCATCGACCTGCCCGAGCAGCTTGACCGCGCGAACGATCTCGGGCAGGAGTCTGTCGAGCTCGAGGCTTCGCAGCATCGCCACGGTGATGCCGTGCAGGGCCCCAATGCGCTCCGGCATGTCGTTCCCCGTATCGCGTCCGCGGGCGCGTGATCCCATCACCGCCGCCAGCGCATCGCAGGTATCACGCCAACGCGTCCCGAATGCCGTTCAGGAGGTGACGCCCGCCTCGGGCAGGACCACGTCGACGACGCCGGCGCCGACCGCAGCGTCGATCTCCCCTGACAGCTCCGATGCCGCGCGGGCCCGGAATGTCGTCGCCACCCGCCGCACCCCGCTCCCGGCCCGCGGGAGCTCCAGGTACACCGGCAATGGGCCGCCGTACCGCGCGAGGACCTGCTGGATCTTCTGGAAGACCGCGATCGAGCGGTCGTAGTCGAGCGCCTCCCGGAAGCGGATCACGAGGTCGCCGCCCGGCGAGCCATGGCCATTGCCGTTGGCTCCGCCGCCGTCCGCCGCCGGCGCGTTCCGTTCGGCGAACTGGCGCTTTTTGGCGAGCGACACTCGGCGCTCCTCGGCAATGCGCGAGATCTCCGCGATGCCCGCCTCGGTGAACGGGACGGCATGCTCGCACAGGAGCTTCGGGGACTCGTCGCGCTGCTCCACCCGGGCGAGGACCAGGAGGATCTCATCGGTGTTCCAGACCCCGGCGGTCTGTTCGTAGGTGCGGGGGAACACCGTCACCTCGGCCGAGCCGGTGAGATCCTCGACCTGCGCGAACAGCATCAGCGACTTGTTCTTCATCGTGATGTGCTTCCGGGCGCTCGTGACCACGCACACGACCGTGACGAGATCGTCCTTCACCTCTTTGAGCTCGGCGAGATAGACGATGCCGGGCACGTCGCCGATCCGTTGCGCGACGTCCGTGAGGGGATGGTCGGACACGTAGATCCCGAGGAGCTCCTTCTCCCACCCGAGCAGCTCCTTGCGCGAGGCCTCGGGACCGGTCGTCGGGGTGGCGATCGCCGGCTCGGCTGCGAGATCGAACAGCGCCACCTGCCCGCTGGCCCGGTCCTTCTGCTCCCGCTGGCCCGTCGCGAGGGCGGCGTCGAGGCGCGTGAGCTGCGCCAGCCGGGGCCCGAAGGCATCGCACGCGCCGGCCTTGATCAGCGACTCGAGCACCCGCTTGTTGTTGCGCTGGAGATCGATGCGGCCGCAGAGATCCTCGAGGGAGCGGAACGGGACCCCGGCCTCGCGCGCGGCGACGATGTTCTCGATCGATCCCTCGCCCACGTTCTTGATCGCGCCGAGACCGAACCGAATCTCCTCGCCCGTGACCACGAAGTCGAAGCGCGAGACGTTGACGTCCGGCGGCATCACCGGGATGCCCATCCGGCGACATTCGGCGATCGCGATGGCGACCCGTTCCGAATTCCCCATATCCGATGACAACACGGCGGTCATGTATTCGGACGTGTAATTCGCCTTGAGGTACGCGGTGTGATACGCGATGAGGCCGTAGATCGCGGCGTGCGCGCGGTTAAACCCGTACTGCGCGAAGGGCTCGAAGTCCTTCCAGACCGTGTCGATCACCCCCGGAGACACCCCGTTCTTCAAGGCGCCGGTGACGAACTTCTCCTTCTGGGCATCGAGCTTCTCGCGGATCTTCTTGCGGATCGCGTAGCAGAGGACGTCGGCCTCGCCCAGGGTGAAGCCGGCGAGGGCCTGGGTCACCGCCATGACGTCCTCCTGGTAGACCATCACGCCGTACGTCGATCGCAGCACCGGCTCGAGGGCGGGGTGGGCATAGGTGACGGCTTCCTGACCGTGCTTGCGCGCGATGTAGCGCGGGATGTACTCCATCGGTCCGGGCCGGAACAGCGCGACCATCGCCATGACGTCCTCGACGCGGTCGGGCTTCAGGGCCTGGATGTACCGCCGCATCCCCGCGGATTCCAGCTGGAACAGGCCGGTGGTCTCGCCGGACGCGAGCAGGGCGAACGTCTTGGCGTCGCTCAACGGGATGTCCTCACGCCGGATCGTGACTCCGCGCTGCCGCTGGATGAGCTTGAGCGCGTGATCGAGGATGGTGAGGTTCGAGAGACCCAGGAAATCGAACTTGAGCAGCCCGAGCTTTTCGATCTGCTTGTCCTCGTACTGCGTCTGATAGCCCTCGGCCTTGCCCTTCGGCCGCTCGATCGGGACGAGGGTCGTCAGCGGATCGCGCGTGATGACGACCCCGGCGGCATGCGTGCCGGTCGAGCGGACGAGGCCCTCGACCTTCTCGGCGAGGTCGATGAGCCGGGAGACCTCAGGCTCCTGCGCGAGCTGCTCGAGCTCGGGCACGTCCACGCGCGACTCCGACAGCGTGGCCGCGCCCGGACCTGTCGGGATGACTTTGGCCACCCGATCGGCCTCCCCGTAGCTCATGCCCAGGACCCGCGCGACGTCCCTGATCGCCGCCCGCGCGAGCATCGTGTTGAACGTCACGATCTGCGCGACGTGATCGGAGCCGTACTTCTCGGTGACGTAGGCGATCACCTCGTCGCGCCGGTCGTCCATGAAATCGACATCGATGTCTGGCTGGGTGTACCGCTCGAGGTTCAGGAAGCGGTCGAAGATCAAACCGTACTTCAGCGGATCGATGTCCGTCAGTCCGATGGCGTAGCTCACGAGCGATCCTCCGGCGGAACCGCGCACCGCGGTGAGGATCCCCCGCGCCTGCGCGAAGGCGACGAAGTCCTGCACGATGAGCATGTAGCCCGAGTAGCCCATCTTCGCGATGACCGAGAGCTCGTGCTCGATGCGCTCCTTCAGGACCGGCGTCATGGCGCCGTACTTGGTGGTGATGCCGGCCTCGGCGAGGTTCCGCAGATGCTGATCCGGGGTGCGGCCCGCGGGCACCTCGAAATGCGGGAGGATGAGCTTGCCCAGCGGGAGCTCGAGGTCGCACATCTCCGCGATGCGGACGGTGTTCGCGAGCGCTTCGGCGTCGTCGGGGAACAGCTCGGCCATCTGCGCAGCGCTTTTCATGTAGAGCTCGGGGTGGTCGATCATCTTCAGCCGGTCGGGCTGATCCACCGTCTTCCCGCTCTGGATGCAGACCATGATGTCCTGGGCCTCGGCATCCTCGGCGTGCACGTAGTGAATGTCGTTGGTGACCACGAGCGGCACGCCGGTCCGGCGGCTCACCTCACGGATGCCTGCGTTCACGCTCTCCTGCTCGGGGATGCCGTGGGCCATGAGCTCGAGGTAGTAGCTCCCCTTGCCGAAGATGGCCTGGTGCTCGAGTGCCGCCGCGCATGCAGCGTCGATCCCCTGTTCCAGGATCGCCCTGGACACCTCGCCCTGGAGGCACGCGGAGAGCGCGATGAGGCCGTCGCTGTGCTCCCGGAGAAGCTGCTTGTCCATGCGGGGCCGGTAGTAGTAGCCCTCCAGGTGCGCTGCGGTGACCAGCGACACGAGGTTCTGGTAGCCGATGAAATTCTTGGCCAGCAGCACGAGGTGGAACGGCTTGCCATGGCCCTCGACCTTGGCGTCGCGGTCGGCACGGCCACCCCGGGCAATGTACGTCTCGACCCCGACAATCGGCTTGATGCCGGCGGCCTTCGCCGTGGTGTAGAAGTCAACCGCGCCGTAGAGAGCGCCGTGATCCGTGATCGCGAGCGCGGGCATATCGAGCGCCTTCGCGCGCGCGACGAGGTCGCGCAGCCGCGACAGGCCGTCGAGCAGGCTGTACTCGCTGTGGGTGTGGAGGTGGACGAATTGTCCCGGGATGCCGATCCCCTTCAGGCCGCTGGAGGAAGCCCGCGGCTAGGGAAAGTGTACGAGCATCAGCGCGCGCTCACGGTCACGTTCACCACGACGGGACGGTGGTCCGACGCGGTGGAGGCCACCACGCGGCCCTGCGCGGCGATGACGCCGACACCGAAGATGTAGTCGATGCGCTCGTCCGGCCCGAACGCCGGGAACGTGTTGTCGCCGCCACCGGATTGCAGCCCCAGATCGCCGAATCCCGAATCGGTGATGAGCTTGAGCTCGGGCGCGTCGGGCTTCGCGTTGCAGTCGCAGGCGATGATCACCGGAGAAGCGGTGCCTGCCTCGCTCAGCAGAGCCCGGACCTGCTCCATGCGCACCGGGCTCGCGTCGCTGTTCTCATCGAGATGCGTGACCACCACCGTCACCCGCACCGCGGTCGTGTCGTCCCCGATGCGCGCGAGGATCGCGCCGCGCGGCTGGTACCGGAGGCCCGGCTCCTTCGCGTAGAACAGCCGCCGCACGTCCGTGATGGGGTATTTCGACAGGATCGCGTTGCCGTACAGGTCGCCGATGTTCGGGCCGAACACGTAGGTCATGCCGAGGTGCGCGGCGAGGTACCCGAGCACGTCCTGCTGATCATCGATGAGCCATCCGCGCACGACCTCTTGCATGACGACGACGTCCGGGGACTCATGCGCGATCGTGTCGACGATCCGGTCGAGGGACGGGATGTCGGCGACATCGAAGCCCTGATGCACGTTGTACGTCATGACGCGGAAGCTCTGCGGCGCGCGCGTCGTCGCCACCGCCGGCGTGAGGACGAGTGCGCCCGCCGGGACGAGGATGGCCGCAGCCGCGACGGCGCCGGCCAGGAGCGGCCGCCACCGCGCCACCGGAGACGGCGGCACGAGCAGCACGGCCGCAACGACGAACGCGGTGATCAGCCACAGCGACTCACGATTCGCGAAGTACGCGTAGTGGACGAAGGTGCCCGCGACGAAGAGGACCCACCCGATGCCGCAGGCGAGCGCGGTGCGCCACGGGGAGCGCGCATCGAGCTGCTGCGCGGACGTGAGGGCGGAGCCGGCGATGACGATGCCCGCCGCGAACGCCGCTCCCGCGGCGAGCGAGACCACCGGCACGTGCAGCCAGAACAGGACCGCGCCGACGGTGATAGCGGCCGCTGCACTCGGACGGGCGGGCAGCCCGCGGGCGAGGACGATGGCTCCTGCCGCGACACCGATGCCGACGACCAGGAGCCCGATCTGCGTGCTCGGCCCGCCATCGCGGCCGAGCCCGCCGGCGAGCGCGGCCTGCGCGCCGTTCAGGCCTCCGGTCTCCGCGGCGAGCAGCAACGGTCCGACGGCCACCAGCCCGAAGGCCCCGCGCGCAGATGGCGCGGACCACCCTGGAGTGCCACCGAGCGTCCCGATGCCGGCAGCGAGGAACAGCAGCACGGCCACCAGGACGAGCGGCACGGCGAGCGCGAGCGGCGCGGCGAAGACGGGGACCGTCGCGAGCGCGCTCCGCAGGACCAGGTCGATCGCCAGGGCCACCGGCAACGCGATCGGCAACGGGGACGAGCGCCCCTCGGTACGCACCGCATGCGTGAGCGATAGCCACTGGGTCCCCGCGATCACCGCGGCCGCCGATAGGACAAGGTCGAGCCATTCCTGCCTGAGGGTGGTGGTGAGCAGCATCGCCACCGCGAGCACGGCCGCGGTCGTCGTGACCGAGCGGCGGGGGCCGAGGCGGCGGCCCACGATGCCGGCGGCGAGGGACAGGCCGAACAGGATGATGGCGATGACGCCCAGGGTGGTGCTCGGCAGCTTGCCGAACAGCGACTGGTACAGGGTCGCGGTGAAGACATGGATCGCGCCGAGGAGAAAGAGGATGCCGATCGTCGCGAAGGACGCCGGTCCGATCACCGGCGGAGTCTAGGTCGGGTCCCGGCTCAGGCCACGTGTGCCGAGCGCGCCGCGTGCACCGCGTCCGGAGGCAGATCCACTCCGCTCGCGCCACCAAGGGTCGCGGCGCGCCATGCACCGGCAAGCCGCTCGCTCACAGCCGCAACGAGATCGCGGATCCGAGCGAGCTCCGCCGGTCCGAGATCGTCGCCCTGCGGTCCTACGACGAGCGCGCCCACGACATCGCCGTTCACGACGATGGGCGCGATCGCGGAGCGGCCGCCGCCCGCGAGCCGTTCGATGAGCGTGGCCTCGTTCCAATCGTGCGCCGGCTGCACGAGCTCGTGGACGGTCGGCGCGGTCACGATCCGCGCTTCGCGGCATGCGCGGGCGATCGCGTTGTATCGATCATCGGCGCTGATGGCGAATCGCGCGTCGGAGATGCCGAGGAATCGGTCGATCCCGCCCGCCTCGACCGATGCGCTCACCCGGTCGCCGCGCAGCATCCCGGCCTCCGGATCCAGGCCGACGATGAATGACGTCGGGAACCCCGTCGACGCGCAACGAACCAGCAGGTCGGTGAGGATGTCGTCCGTCGATTCGCTGACAGGAGCCGGCTCGTGCGCAGGCGCCGGCGCCGGCGTCGCAGCGGTCGGGGGTACCGCGGGCGCCGCGGGTGCGGCCTTCGCGGCCGCGGGCTGGAATCGACCCGCACGTCGAGCCTGCACGAACGCGGGCGCCGTGGCGCCGACGATCGCGGCGATGAGCTCGAGCTCGCCGCGCGCGAACCCGCCCTCGCGGAACGTTTGGAGGGTCACGACACCGACCGATCCCAGTTCGTCGTTGAGGGGCACCTGGAGCACGCCGACGCGACGGCGCTCGCCGCTGACCGTGACAGTCCGGTCGAACGCATGCCAGCGCTCGGCGTTGCGGACCGCGAAGCAGCTCGGCGAATCGTCGACCGGCTGCTTCCCGAGCTCGCTCGATGCGGCGTCAACGCCCACGACCTTGTAGCGATAGGCGACCTCGGGGCGATCGAGGTGGAAGAGCGCGACCGCGAACGCGGACGCTTCGCTCACCTCGTTCATCGCATCGCGCAGGATGCGGCCGACGGCACGCGCGTCGTCGACCGCGGTGACCGCGGTGGAGACCTGAGCGACGATCACGTCGATACCCGCTGCCGCTTCGGCGGAGACGGGTGCGGAGGCCGACGCGACCGAGCCGTCGGCATGCGGTGTGGCCGCTGCCGCTACTGGTGCTGCCGGCAGTGCCGGCGGCGCCTCCGGGGTCACGATGGCCGGTGCGGGCTCCGGGGCGACGGACGGCGACGCGATCTTCGCGGCGGAGTACATCGCCATCGCCGAGGCGATGAGCTCTGACGAGAGGTCCATGGCCTCGCGCGTCTGCGCGCTCAGCGGCTCTCGCGTCACCAGCGTCCCGAGCAGCACACCGACGGTGCGATCCCCAAAGACGAGGCGTGAGATGAGCAGCCGGGGCGGAACGCCGACCCACTCGGCTTGATACGGGACGGGCCAGTCGAGCGCGACCGCGCGGTTCGCGGGCAGAGTGTCATCCGGCAGCTGCAGCGTCGTGAGACGACGGTCGAAGAGCCACGGGTTGCGGCCGACCTCAGCCGCGATCGCGTCGGGGCCGGCCGGCTGCCGCACGACCGCGCACCCGATGAGGGACGGAACGCTGTTCAGCAGGATGCGTAGGGTCGCCTCCACCGGAGGGGTGGCGGCGACGATGGCAAGCGGCTCCACGTCATTGTTTGTATGGGACGGCCCGCGCCAACGGCACACCGGGTAGGGGGTTTGTCGGCGGACTAGTACGAAGGTCTCACGTCGTCGGGCGGCTACCATGGCCCCGCGCGCCGATCCCGATTCGCGTCTGGCGGTCGCCGACTTTCGCATGGTGCAAGACGGAGGTGAGCCGTGGCGGCCCCGATCACCCAGGGCGTCGAGATCCGTGGAGACGCCCCCGAGCGTGCCGACGAGATCCTCACCAAAGAGGCCCTGGCCTTCCTCGCCGACCTCGCGCGGACCTTCGAGCCGACGCGGGTCGAGCTTCTACGTGCCCGCGCGACACGCCAGGCGGACCTCTCGGCCGGCGGAGACCTCGGGTTCCTCCCGGAGACGAAAGCCATACGCGACGGCGCCTGGCGCGTGGCTCCGGCGCCGTCCGACCTGCAGGTGCGCAAGGTCGAGATCACCGGACCGACCGACCGGAAGATGGTGATCAACGCGCTGAACTGCGGCGCGTCCGTGTACATGGCGGACTTCGAGGATGCGAACACGCCGACGTGGGACAACATGGTCACCGGCCAGGTGAATCTCGCCGACGCGGTGCGGCGCACGATCGACTTCACCAGCGCCGAGGGCAAGCGCTACGCCCTCGGCACCGACCTCGCGACGCTGGTCGTGCGGCCGCGTGGCTGGCATCTCGTGGAGAAGCACCTCCTCGTGGACGGCGCGCCGATCGCCGGGGCGTTCATGGACTTCGGCCTGTACGCGTTCCACAACGCGCGGGCACTCGTCGATCGAGGTAGCGGACCGTACTTCTATCTGCCGAAGCTGGAGAGCCACCGCGAGGCCCGCCTCTGGAACGACGTCTTCGTTCGGGCACAGGAGAAGCTCGGCCTACCCAACGGCACGATCAAGGCGACCGTTCTTGTCGAGACGTTCCCGGCCGCGTTCGAGATGGACGAGATCCTCTACGAGCTGCGCGATCACTCTGCCGGCCTGAATGCCGGCCGGTGGGACTTCATCTTCAGCGTGATCAAGAAGTTCAACCACCGCTCCGACTTCCTCCTGCCCGACCGCGCGCAGGTCACGATGACCGTGCCGTTCATGCGGGCGTACACCGAGCTGCTCGTGAAGACCTGCCACACCCGCGGTGCGTTCGCGCTCGGAGGGATGGCCGCATTCATCCCGACCCGGAAGGATCCACAGGTGAACGAGGTCGCGCTCGCGAAGGTGCGCGAGGACAAGGTCCGCGAGGCCACCGACGGATTCGACGGCACCTGGGTCGCCCATCCCGACCTCGTGCCGATCGCGATGACCGAGTTCGATCGCGTCCTCGGCTCCCGCAAGAACCAGCTCGACCGGACCCGCGACGATGTCCGCATCACCGAGGCGCAGCTGCGCGCCGTCGGCGTCCCCGGTGGCACGATCACCGATGCCGGCGTGCGGAGCAACGTGAGCGTCGGCATCCAATACATCGAGTCGTGGCTTCGTGGGGTGGGCGCGGCGGCGATCTACAACCTCATGGAGGACGCGGCCACCGCGGAGATCTCGCGATCGCAGATCTGGCAATGGGTGCACCACGGCGCGCGGACCGTGGAAGGGACCGCGGTCACGAAGGACGCCATCAAGACGATCGGTCGCGAGGAGGTCGCCCGCCTCGATGGACCCGGCCGGCGGTTCGCCGATGCCCTCGCGCTCTTCGAGGACGTTGCCCTCGCCGACCGCTTCGTGGAGTTCCTCACGCTGCCCGGGTACGACCGGCTGCCCTGACCGAGCGCACGCAGGGGGTCCTGCTCGCGGCGCTCACGGCGATCGCCGTTGGGCTCACGTACACGGACCAGGCCGCCCTCGTCCCCTTGCTGGTCGCCGATCTACGGATCACCGATGTCCAAGCGGGCTTCCTGCCGACGGCGCTCTTCATCAGCGCGGTGGTGACGATGCTCGCGACCGCTTCCCTCGCCGACCGCATCGGCGCGAAGCGCATGAACGTCCTGGGTGTCGGCTTCTCGCTGGCATCGAATCTCCTGTTCGCCGCCGGCCCGACGTACGAGACGTTGCTCCTCGCCAAGGCTGTGGGCGGCATCGGCAGCGGGCTCGCGTTCCTTGGCGGGGTGCGGTACATCGCCGGCCTGTATGCCGGGGCGCGCTCCCACTTCGGCCAGGGCATGTACGGGGCGGGCTATCCGCTCGGGAGCGCCCTCGGTCTGCAGCTCATGCCGCCGCTCGCGCTCGTCTTCGGTGGCTGGCGCGGCGCCTTCGTCGCGTCGAGCACGCTGCTGCTTGCGGTCCTCGTTCTCTATGCATCGCGGGCCCCGACCGTGCCGCGCGCCGTGCTCCCCGGCACGATCCGCGACGCCGTGCGTGACGGAAACTCGTGGTGGTGCTTCGTCGAACATGCGGCCGGCTTCGGACTCTCGCTGGCGACCGGCTCCTGGATCAGCGTGTACATCCTGCGCGAGTTCGACACCTCGCTCGTCGTCGCGGGCGCGCTCGGAGCGTTCATCCTGGTCGCCGGCCTGTTCATGCGGCCGCTCGGCGGCTGGCTCATCGCGCGACGTCGCATCACGACGGTCGCGATCATGCGCGGCTCGCAGCTCCTCAACCTGGCGGGCCTCTCGTTGCTGGCGCTTCCGGGCCGACCCCTGCCCGTGGCGCTCGTCGGGGGCGTCGCGGTGGGCGTCGGCGTCGCGCTCCCGTATGCCGCGGTCTTCAACACGGCCGCGGCGTCCCTGCCGCGCGCGCCCGGAGCCGCGCAGTCGCTCACCGCGGCGGGCGGGACGTTCGGCGCCGTGCTTGGCGCGCCGCTCATGGGCGCGGCGATCGAACGGCTTGGCTTCAGTGCCGCGTGGCTCGCGATCGCGGTCATCCCGCTCGCCGCGTTCATCGGGACGTTCTTCATGCGCGGCGAGGAGCGCTACACGGGCAGCTAGCGGATGTCGTCCTGCTCCGCGATGAACAGCCAGGGCAGGCCAAAGCGCTCTTCCAGCTGCGACGCGAGCGCCTTCACGCCAAGGGTCTCGGTGGCCCAGTGGGATCCGAAGAGGAGGTTGATCCCCCGTTCCCGCGCGTACAGCTTCGTGTACATGCTTCCCTCGCCGGTCACGTAGGTGTCCGCGCCGCCCTGCCGCGCGGCCTCGAGCATCGTCGTCATCCCTGCGCCGCCCGTCGCGATCGCGACGCGCTTGCAGGTCGTCGCGTTCTCCCACGCCTCCACCGGCACGCCGAGCACATCGCGCAGCCGCTCGGTGAGCTGCTGGAACGTGCGATCGTGAGGGCCGATGACGCCGGCCATGCCGCCGTGATACGGCAGGAAGCGTTCGTGGACGATCACGCCGAGCGCCGCCGCCAGGAGATCGGGATTGCCGAAGCCCGGTGCGCCATCGAGCGCCGAATGCGCCCCGTACAGCGACGTGCCGTTGTCCTTGAGGCGGTCGAGCTTCTGGGGCGCGAGATCGAGATCGATCTCCGGCCACGTGCGATGGTGGACGATGAGGAGGTCCGAGTCGGTGAACTTCGCGCGGGCGATCGTGTGGAAGGACGTGTTCACGGCGCAGGCGACACGGCTCACGGTCTCACCGGAACGGAGCACGAGACCGTTGGAGGCCTCCTCGTCGAACTTCTCCGTGTCGAGCTTCGCGTCGAGGAACGCAACGACGTCGTCCAGCGGGACGTTCATTTGATGCGCTCCGCGATGAGCTTGTTCACGACCGCGGGGTTGGCCTTGCCGCCGAGAGCCTTCATCACCGGCCCGAACAGCGCCGCCCGCGCGCGGGAGTTCCCGGCGCGGACGTCGGCGACGGCCTTCGGGTTCGCCGCGAGGGCCGCGTCCACCGCCGCCGCGATGGCCGCTTCGTCGGACACCTGGGAGAGGCCCTTCTCGGCCACTATCGCGTCGGCGTCGCGGCCTGTCGCGAGCATGTCGGCGAACACGGTCTTCGCCGCGGTGGTGCTGATCGTGCCGGCCTCGATGAGTCCGACGAGGGCGCCGAGCTGGGCCGGCGTCAGCTGCAGCGACTCGAGCGCGGCGCCGCTGGCCTTGAGGTGCCCCAGGAGCTCGCCGGTCACCCAGTTCGCGACCCGCTTCGCCTGGGCGGGCGCGGTCTTCGCGGCGGCCTCGAACCAGCCGGCCAGGGCTCGGTCCGACACGAGCACGCGCGCGTCGTAGTCCGAGAGCCCGTACTCCGCGGTGAAGCGCGCTCGCCGGTCGCTCGGCATCTCGGGCAGTGCGGCGCGGATCCGCTCGACCATCGCGCGATCCGGAGCGAGGGCCACGAGATCAGGCTCCGGGAAGTAGCGGTAGTCGTCGACCTCCTCCTTGGAGCGCTGCAGATACGTGCGGTGCTGCTCGGGGCTCCAGCCAACGGTGATCTTCCCGCTCCGGGTCCGCAGCGCCCCGCCGCTCTCCCATTCATCCCAGAGCCGCGCGCTCTCGTACGGGATCGCCTCCTCGAGCGCGCGGAAGCTGTTCAGGTTCTTGATCTCACTGAGCGGCGGCCAGCGCGTCTCGCCGTCCTCGCTGAACCGGATCGACACGTTCACGTCGAACCGCGCTCCGCCCTCTTCGAGCTTGAACGCTGCGACTCCCGCGTACACGAGCCGCTCGCGCAGCGCTTCGAGGTATGCGAGGCACTCGCCCACCGATCGCAGGTCGGGCTCGGACACGATCTCGAGCAGCGGCACACCGGACCGGTTGAAGTCCACGAGCGTCGCGCCGCCCGCGTGCAGCAGGCTGCCGGTGTCCTCTTCGAGGTGCGCGCGGCGGATGCCGACGCGCTTCGTCGGTCCGTCGTCGGCCGGGATGTCGAGCCATCCCCCCACTGACAGCGGCAGGTCGAACTGCGAGATCTGGTAGCCCTTCGGCAGATCGGGATACATGTAGTTCTTGCGGTCGAACTTCGTGTGCTCGGGCGTCTCGCAGTGGAGCGCAAGGCCCGCCGCGATCGCGAGCTCGATCGCTCTGCGGTTCGCCAGGGGTAGGGCCCCGGGCAGCCCGAGGCAGACCTCGCAGGTGAGCGTGTTAGGCGGCGCGCCGAACCACGTGGCGGAGCAGCCGCAGAACATCTTCGAGCGCGTGTCGAGCTCGACGTGGCACTCGATGCCGATGATTGTCTCGTAGCGAGTCGCGACGGTCATCTGAAGGTCGGGTCGGACGGTGCGGGCACGACCTCGGTCCCGTTGATGACGCGACTGGTATTCACCACGACCTTCGTCCCTTCCACCGAGACAAGATAGCGGTCGAAGGTCGGCGGAACGCCGCCTGGCGCGTCGTTGACCGAGAAGCCCCAGTCCCCCGTCGTGATGTCCGGAAAGCCGGCCGCGCGGATCGCGAGATACGCGCCCGGCTTGTATTGCAGGAGGTAGAACGCATGCTGCGCGTCGACGAGCGGCGCGCCGTAGAGCTTCGGCGTCGAGCCAACGCCCGGGGTGTCGCTCGCCGCGAGGACGATTCGCCCACCGAGCACCGCGGCCGGCGGTGTCGCAAGCTCGACCGCGAGCGCGCTGTACGCGACGACAGCGACGAGCACGAGCGCGCCGAGGACGAATGCCGCCACCAAGATGTACTGCTTCCACACGGGCGTCGGGTCGAGCGACTCGGCGCCGGCCCATTGCTCGACCGGCTGATCCTCGTACCGCGTACCCACTACGCGCTCGCCTCCGCCGGCCGCAGTGCGTGCTGCACCGCCGCGCGGGTGCCGCCATCCCATTCCGCGATCGCGTCACGGAGCTCTGGTCGGCGCTTCAGGATGTTGCGCACCGCTGCGCTGACCGCACGCGTCACGAACGTCCGCGTGTCGGAGGCGAGGAACGCGAGCATGCCGAAGGCGCGCTCGGCGACCTTGGCGCCCGACGCGCTCGTGAAGGTCGACGCGACATTCCACCGGACGTTCTCGTCTGGCTCGCGTGCCCAGCGCTCGAGTCGCGCGAAGGTCGCGTCCGGATAGGACCGGAGGAACTGATCCCCGATCGCGAAGGGCCCGAGGTTGCGGCGCACGTATTCGTCGTGATCCGTGAGCGCTGGCTCGATGAGGTCGAGCAATGGCTCGGCCCGTGCGGGATGGCGGGAGCGTGCCGCGTACTTCGCCGCGACGACGACGGCGCGGCGCAGCCGCGGGTCCCCCGTGGCCATCCACGCCTGGGCGGGGCGCAGGTATTCGTCGAAGGCGCGCTCGAGGCAGTCGCCCAGGAGCGACGCCGCGGTCTCGCGCACCTCCCAGTCTTCGTCGCGCGCGAGCCGGTGGACCGCCCGCTCGAGGTCGGGCCGGTTAGAGGAGATCAGCGGCCGGAGGATGACGGCGCCGAGCTCCTTGTCGACGCGGCGCGGGTGCTGCAGCAGGCGGGTGGCCCAGTCGCGCCGTACGAAGGTGGATGCGCTCTGCGACCGGACGATCGCGGCCGCACGGGAGTACTCGGCCTTCTTCACCCATCCGCGCTGGCCGGTACGTCGCAGGATGTCCGACGCGGCGAGCGGATCGCCCGTCGCGAGCGCCTTCTCGAAGGCGCGCTCCCAGTCGGTCAGTGCCGCTGGCGTCCGACGAACCGTTCGATGCGGTCGCAGGCCTCGTCGATCTTGTCCATCGAAGACGCGTAGCACGCCCGTACGTGCCCGATGCCCCGCTCGCCGAAGGCGTTGCCGGGAACGACGACGACCTTCTCCTCGTTCAGGAGGCGCTCGCAGAACTCGGCGTCCGAGAGGCCGGTGCTCGTCACGTTGGGGAAGCAGTAGAAGGCGCCACGGGGCTCGAAGCAGTGGAGCCCCATCGCGTTGAACCGCCCGAACATCCGCTTCCGGCGCTTGTCGTACTCAGCCACCATCCGTTGCACGTCGGCCTCGCCGTTGCGCATGGCCTCGAGAGCGGCGTACTGCGCCGCAGTCGGAACGCACATGACGGTGTACTGATGGATCTTCATCATCTGCTCGATCACCTCGGCCGGCGCGCACGCGTAGCCGACCCGCCACCCGGTCATCGCATAGGCCTTGGAGAAGCCCGCGAGGTAGACCGTCCGCTCCTTCATCCCGGGCTCATCCAGGATCGAGCGGTGCTCGGTGCCGTAGACCAGGCGGTCATAGATCTCGTCGGAGTACACGAGGAGGTCGTGCTCGCGCGCGAGCGCCGCGATGCCGCGGACGTCCTCCGCCTCGAGGACGCCACCCGTCGGGTTGTTCGGGAAGCCGAGGAGGATCGCGCGCGTTCGCGGCGTGATGGCCCGCTGGACGTCATCCGGCATGAGCCGGAACGCGTTCTCCTCCTCGGTCGGCACCGGGACCGGGATCCCGCCCGCGAGCACGATGGCCGGCACGTAGGCGACGTACGACGGATCGGCGACGATGACCTCGTCGCCTTCGTTGAGGGTGGCCCGGAGCGCAAGGTCCACGGCCTCGGATACGCCGACGGACACGAGGATCTCACTGCGGGGGTCGTAGTCGATGCCCCGCAGCTTCGAGGTATGCGCCGCGATGGCCTCGCGGAGCGCGAGCAATCCGTAGTTGGACGTGTATTGGGTCTTCCCCTCTGTGATGGAACGGACGGCGGCGTCGCGGAACGCATCGGGCGTGATGAAGTCGGGCTCGCCGACCCCGAGCGAGATGACCCCCGGAAGGCCCGCTGCCAGGTCGAAGAAGCGCCGGATCCCGCTCGCGGGCAGCCGCCCGACGCGCTCTCCGGTGAGCGATCGCTTTGCGAGCGTCATGCGGCCGCGGCTTTCATCGGATGGAGGTGATGATGCTCCGTCGCGCGCTCGAATGCCGATGCGACACGGAACAGGGTCTTCTCCTGATACGAGTTGGCGATGATCTGGAGGCCCACCGGCAGGCCCTCGGAGAGCCCGCAGGGCATGGACAGCCCCGGGAGACCGGCGATGTTCACGGGCAGCGTGAACACGTCGTTGAGATACATCTGGAGCGGGTCGTTCGTCTTCGCGCCGATGGCGAACGCGACCGTCGGCGACGTTGGGGTCACCAGCGCCTCCACCGTCTCGAACACGGCGTCGAACTCCCGCTTGATGATGGTGCGCACCTTCTGCGCCTTCACGTAGTACGCGTCGTAGTAGCCGGCCGAGAGGGCGTACGTGCCGAGGATCATGCGGCGCTTCACCTCAGGCCCGAATCCCGCGCCGCGGGTCTTGCGGTAGGTGTCCACGAGGTCGCGCCCCTGTACACGGAGGCCGTAGCGCACGCCGTCGTAGCGCGCGAGGTTGGCTGAGGCCTCGGACGGCTGGACGATGTAGTACACGGCGAGGCCCTTGTCCGTCGAGGGAAGGCTCACGTCGACGATCTCGGCTCCAAGCTTCTCGAACTCGGCGATCGCCGCCCTGATGGCTGCGGTCACGCCCGGCTCGACGCCCGCGGGGCTGAAGTACTCGCGCGGCACGCCGAGCCGCATACCGCGGACACCGGCGTCGAGCTCCCGGCGCACGTCGACCGGACGATCGATCGTCGTGGCGTCATGCGGGTCGATCCCGAAGATCGCCTCGCAGACGATGGCCGCGTCCTCCACGGAGCTCGTCAACGGACCGACCTGATCGAGCGACGATGCGAACGCCACGACGCCGTACCGGGGCACGCGGCCATACGTGGGCTTCATCCCGACCACGCCGGACAGGGCGCCGGGCTGCCGGATCGATCCGCCGGTATCCGTCCCGAGTGCGAACACCGCCTGGCCAGCGGCGACGGCCGCCGCCGATCCGCCTGATGAGCCGCCCGGCACGCGGTCACGGTCCCACGGGTTGCGCACCGGGCCGAACGCGGAGTTCTCGTTCGAGCTGCCCATCGCGAACTCGTCGAGATTCGTCTTGCCGAGCATGACGGCGCCGCGCTCGTCGAGCCGCTGGACGACGGTCGCCGAGTACACGGGGCGATAGCCCGCGAGGATCTTGGATGCGGCGGTGGTGGGGATGCCCTTGGTCCCGATGATGTCCTTGCAGGCCCACGGCACACCCGTGAGGACGGGGGCGTCGGCGGTGCGTAGCCGAACGTCGGCCGCTTCCGCCTGGGCGCGCGCGTGCTCAGGCGTCAGATGCAGCCACGCGTTGAACGGATCCGCGGCTGCAGCCTCCAGGAAGGCATCCGCGAGCTCGACCGCCGACACCTCGCGGGCGCGCAACCGCTGGGCTGCTTCGGTGACCGTGCGCGGGAGCTCACGCATCGGGCCGCTCCTCGAGGCTGGCCTGCACGCGGAACAGGTTCCCCTCGCGATCGGGTGCCTGGTCGAGCACGAGCTCCATGGGGAGGCTCGGTCGGGGCTCATCCTCCCGCATGACGTTCTCGAGCGGAAGCACGGATGCGCTCGGCGGTACCGCGGATGTATCCACGTCCTTCAGCTGCTCGATCGCCTCGAGAATGACCTGCAGCTGTCCGGTGAAGCGGTCGAGCTCGTCATCGGTCAACGCGATCCGCGCCAGCGCGGCGACATGTTCGACGCGGCTGCGATCGATGGCCGGCATGGTTCAGAGTTTACGGGCGCAGGAGGGCCGCGAGGCGTGGTCCGAAGAGGGCGACGCCGACCGCCACCGACGCGATCGCGGCGCAGAGGACCATGCCCGCGGCGACGTCCTTGGCGGCCTTCGCCTCGGGGCGTCGCTCCGGCGATGCGAGCGTGACCGCGAGCTCGATACCGGTGTTGAGGCCTTCCGTCATGATGACGACCCCGATGGCCACCGCGAGGACCGCCCATTCCACCGCACTCAGGCCGGCCACCACGCCCGCCCCGACCGCGGCGACGGCGGCGAGCAGATGGAAGCGGAAGTTGCGCTGGGTGCGCACGAGGTACGCAAGGCCTTCGAGGGCGTATCCGAATGAGCGCACGGGCAGAGTGTGACCGACCCGGTCCTGCCCGACCCGTCCGTCGCGCGGCGGCTGAACCGGGAGCTGTTCCTGCTGCTCGGCGGGACCGCCGCCCTCCTCATGCAGGTCGCGCATCCGCTCGTCGCCGCCGGCGTCGAGCAGCACTCCGACTTCCGCCGCGATCCGGTCGGCCGGCTGCGGCGGACGCTCAACACGACCCTCGCGGTCGTATTCGCCGAGCCCGAGGCCGCGCGCGCCGCACTGCGCCGCATCGACCGCCGGCACGGCCCGGTCCGCGGGATCGCGCCTGACGGCCGGGCGTACGACGCGCGCGATCCGGCGCTGCTGCTCTGGGTGCAGGCCACGCTCGTGCTGACCTCGCTCCGGCTCTACGAGGCGGTGCTCGGTCCCGTGGCGCCGGCCGACCGCGAGGCGTACTGGCAGGAGACCCGTCCGATCGCTGCGGCCCTCGGGATCCCCGACGCGCTGCAGCCGGCGACGATGGGTGACCTCGAACGCTACGAGCGACG
>JALZAB010000151.1 GCA_030948585.1 Chloroflexota bacterium | reverse complement strand
GCGACGCGTGGGTCAAGACGCTTCTCGAGGACGTTGTAGGCAACGGACGCGATCTGGATCGTCGATCTGGCGATGATGAAGGCGCCCGCGGCGATGCCCGCACCGACGGCGAACCAGATGAGGAGCGCGATCTCCACTCGAGGACTATGCGCTAGATTTCGCGCGATGGCCGCTCATGGGACTCCGCCGCGCAAGCCCGATCCGCAGTACCGGCAGCAGGACCACATCATCTTCGCGGCGTTGGCGATCCCCATATTCCTGGTATCGATCCTGATCATCGTGCTCATCGTGACGATCGGGCAGCACTAGGGCGGCGTAACCCACGTCCTCCTCCGCGCGTACGCCGGCCGGCTTCGCCGGCCCGGGCGAGTCCCCGCTCAAATGGGCTGTATGTACACCTCGTCCACGTAGCACCAGATCCAGCTCTCGCCCGGCTCCATGGACCGCACGATCGGATGTCTCGACGTATGCGCATGCCGGCTGGCGTGCTGATTCGGCGATGAGTCGCAGCACCGGACGGCGCCGCAGGTCAGGCACATCCGGAGGTGGACCCACTCGTCGCCCACGGCGAGACATTCGGCGCAGCCGTCGCCGTCGGGAGAGACCGGCTTGATGTCGGCCCGGTGCCGGCAGCGGACGGTGCGCGCATTGATGACCGTCGTTCGATGGTAGGTCTCAGGCACCGGCCAGTCGGAGCCTGAAGCGGGCGCCGCCGCCCGGAGGCGGGTCGAGGGTGACGCTGCCGCCGTGCTTTTCGGCGACGTCCTTCACGATCGAGAGGCCGAGGCCCGAGCCGGGCATGCCTCGCGCGCTGCTGGCGCGCCAGAACCGGTCGAAGACATGTGGCGCGTCCTCCGGTGCGATCCCGGGCCCGTGATCGCGCACGATGACCTCACCGGCGGCGACGCTGACTTCGACCGCGCCACCGGGCGGGCTCCACTTGGCCGCGTTGTCGAGGAGATTGGTGACGGCGCGCGAGATCCGCGATCGCGTGCCGGTGACGACGGTCGGCTGGCTCGATAGCTGGAACGTGACCGCCGGGTAGCGGCCCCGTACGCCGGCCAGAGCGTCCACGACGAGCTGGTCGAGCTGCAGCTCCTCCACCGGCACCGCGGCCTCCTCGTCGCGGGCCAGGTCGATTAGGTCGGCGACGAGCGTCGAGAGGCGCTCCATCTGCGCGACGAGATCGGTCAGCACCACGTGGCGCTCGGCCTCGTCGGTCGGGTGGCCGCGCGCGAGGAGCTCGAGGTTGGTGCGCAGGCTCGTGAGCGGGGTGCGAAGCTCGTGTGAGGCGTCCGCCACGAGCTGGCGCTGCTGCCGCAGTGACACCTCGAGGGCGCCGAGCATCTCGTTGAAGCTGGCGGCGAGACGGCTGAGCTCATCGTGTCCCGTCGCGGCGACGCGGCGGGACAGATCGCGCGTGCGCGCGACATCCTCGACCACCGACGTCAGCCGCTCGACCGGTGCGATGGCCGCGCGGGCGACGACGGTGCCGAGGGCCGCGGCCAGGAGCACGCCACCGAGGGCCAGGAAGATCAGGCGGTTGCGGGTCTCGGCGAGGACCGCATCGATGTCGGTCATCGCGTACGTGAGCTCGAGCGCGGTGCCGCCACCAAGTGGCACGACCAGGACGCGGTACGGCGTGCCGTCGATCGTGGTGTCGAACTTCGCGCCCTCCTTGATCTGAGCGGATGCGACCTGCTTCGCGGTGGCGGTCACGAGGGCCGCGACGGGCTGCGAGTAGTCCGCCCGGATGACGCGGCCGGTCGCGTCGATGCTCTGAGCGAACACATCGCCCCGCCCGGAGACCGTCTGGCCGGGATCACCGAACGGCGGACGCCCGCCTCGATCGTTGCCGCGAGGCCCCTGTTCCTGCGCCGTCGCCGCCGCGTCGGTGAGGCTCTTGTCCACCTGCGCGAGCAGCTGCTGCTGGAGCACCAGGAACATGAGGACCGCGGCACCGACGACCGCGACGGCGACGGCCCCCGCTGCAAGGAGCGTGATGCGGAGACGGAAGCTCATGACGTCCCCTCGCGCATCACGTAGCCGACCCCACGGACGGTGTGGATGATCCGCGAGCCGCCATCGACTTCGAGCTTGCGGCGGAGATAGCCGACGTACACGTCCAGCGAATTGGACTCGGGACCGAAGTCGTAGCCCCAGACCTTGTCGAAGATGACGTCGCGGCTCAACACCTTGCCCTGATTCGCGATGAGCAACTCGAGGAGCTGGTACTCGGTGCGCGACAGCGGGATCTCGCGAGCGCCGCGCCGGCAGGTCATCGCGTCGCGGTCGAGGACGAGATCTGTGAATCGCAGCTCGCCGCGGGTCTGCCCGCTCGTAGGCGCCCGCCGCTCGAATGCGCGCAGCCGCGCGAGCAGCTCGTCCAGCGCGAAGGGCTTCACCAGATAGTCATCGGCGCCCGCGTCCAGGCCCGATACGCGCTCCGCCACGGCGGCGCGCGCGGTCAACATCAGGACCGGCACCTGGTTGCCCGCGGCACGCAGCCGCCGGCAGACCTCGAGCCCATCGAGACCGGGAAGACCAAGGTCGAGGACCACCGCGTCGTACGGAACGGCCGTCGCCTGCTCCAGCGCACGGATGCCATCCGCTGCGATAGCCGGCTGGTGCCCAGCGTGGCGGAGCGCCCGCTCCACCGCGCCGCGTACCGCGGGATCGTCCTCGACCAGGAGGACGTTCATGGCGCGAGTCTAGGAACCGCGCGGTAAGAACAGGCTAAGAACGGCCTCGTTCGCCCGGTTTCTTAGACCGCTTTCATGACTCGCCGCACGCGGAATGCCACCTTGGCTCTCGTACGCCACGACCGGCGTGGAGCGAAGGAGACAAGAACGTGAAGAACGTCGAACGGGCCCTCATCGCGACCGGTGTCGCGCTCGTCCTCTCCGGCGGCGTCGCGAGCGCCGGCATCCTCTGGAGCTCGGCCATCGCCGCGGCCGCCCAGCCCGGCCCCGGCACCCAGCTCGCCGCGCAGATCGGCGCCGACCTTGGCGTGCTGTCCGACAACGGCCCGAAGGGCGCCGACCTCATGACGGCCGCCGCCGCGTACATCGGCATCCCCGCGGCCGACCTCAAGGCGCAGCTGGCGACCGGCAAGACCCTCGCGGCCATCGC
>JALZAB010000150.1 GCA_030948585.1 Chloroflexota bacterium | reverse complement strand
AGGGTCGGGTCCCGAGCTGCGGCGTGTTCGGCGGGGTCGTCGTGCCGAGCGTGTACCCCTCCCGGAACTCGAGGACCCAGGTGCGGCCGGCATCGTTGGTCCGATACACGAGGTACGGCACGTGGCTAGCCGCGGCGTTCGGCTCCGTCACCTGCACGCGGTCGTTCGTGCCGTTCGGGCAACCGAGCGTCGGATACCAATACGGTCCGTCGTCATTGATTGCGAGCGTCGCGATCGGGGACCAGGTCCGTCCCCCGTCGGCCGTGCGGAAGATCTGCTTTGCCTCGGCGCCGATGCCGTCCGTCGGCGTGTCGAAGCACACCGACCACATCGTGTGCGTGCCGACCGGACGCCAGATGAAGCCGCCATCGTTCGAGAACAAGACGTTGCCGACCTGCGGTACCGGGGCCGGCCCAGCCACGGGGCCGACGCCGATCGCCCAGAGCAGGTCCGGGCTGAACGCGTCGATTTCGGCGATCGGCGGGTTCGTCGGTGGGATCGCGGTCCAGTGCGCGCCGTCGCGCGTGCGGTATACGGTCTTGTCGTCCGCGAGCGCCCACGCCCGCGTCCCGTCATACGTCCAGATCCTGCGGATCGATGCGCCAGTGAGCTGTCGCTCCCAGGTCGCTCCGCCGTCCGCGGTCGCGAGGATCCCATCCTGCGCACCGACCCAGCCGCGTCGGGCGTCGATGAAGCGGACCGCCTGCGGTGCTCCGCCAGCAGGCGACGGTGACTGGCTCACCGTTGGTGTCGGCGACGCAGTCTTCGGCTGCAGCGACACGGGTGCGGTTGCGCCGGGGCTCGTGCCCGGAGCGGCGAACTGAGGCGTGCAGGCTGACATCAGGAGCAAGGCCGCCGCGAGCGCCGTACCTGATCGCATCGTCCCACGGTAGGTCCCCGTCATGGCTCGAAGGGCAGGCGACGCCATGTCGCTCCTCCGTCGATCGTCTTCATCAGATAGGCATGTTGATCATTCAGCTTCGTCACGACGATCACCGCTGCTTGCCCGTCGATCGGAGCGAGCGCACCCACATTCCAAAGGTCCGGTGGAACCGTCCAGCGTCGCCAAGTGGTCCCGCCGTCTGCTGTGTGGAGGACTCCCGCGCTACTGATTCCGGCGCCCGCGCCCGCGGACATCCAACCGCTGCGGGCGTCTGCGAATGCCACCCCGCCTACGAAGCTGGGCCGTTCAGGCGCCGGATGCACATACCACTCCGGATCGTCTGTCGTCCGTTCCCAGGATCGTCCGTCATCCGAGCGCATGAGCACATAGCCAAAGCAGCCGCCCATGGAGCACCCGCCATCCGGTAGGGACATCACCCATACGCGCCCGTGGCTCACCTCGAGCCCGGGGATCCGCGAGCGTTCGAACTCCAAGACCGTGTTCCACGTCGCGCCTCCGTCGGACGTACGCATGATCTGCGCTTTCCCGACAAGTCCATTGCCGGCGAGCCGCACCGCATATCCGATCTCGGCGTCGGCGAACTGCAGGTCCCAGAGCTGCGTCGGGCTGCGCCAAACGACACGCCAGCTCGCACCACCGTCGTCACTGCGCAGGACGTCACCGCCGCACGTGTCGGGATACGCGTTACCGCACTCTGGCGCCATCCCGATCGCAAAGAGGCGGTTGGAGTCCACGATCGACAAGGCGCCGATGCTCGGTCGGACGGTCTTCAGCGACCAGGTATCGCCTCCGTCGTCCGAGCGATAGATCGCGGAGCGGCACCGCGGTGATATCGCAAGGCCACCATTGCACCCCGGCGGATCAGCGACGATCCACCCCTCGGCGAACCCGTGCTGGGCGTCAACAAATCCGACGTTGGTCAGCTGCGTAGCCGGCGGATAGCCCAAGGCGGACCAGCTCTCGCCCCCATCGGTCGTGCGCTGAAGGGTTCCAGGGTGCCCGAACAAGCCCAGAAGCCATCCGTTTCTCGAGTCGGCGAACGCCAACGTCGACATGCGCACCGGATCTCCGGTTGCCCGACGAACGACCGGCTGCGGCGATGACCGAAGCGCTGGCCCGGCGCCGTCCGATGCCGGAGATCCGCAGACGGTGAGGCACCCGATGACGACGAGGAGTACGAACGAGCGGCGCATGAGCTGAGGCTAGGCAGGGCTCTGCCCTGTGTCGTGACTGTTCGGTCATAGAACGCAGGCCTAAGTCGTACACGCGTGATACGACTTCCTTTGGGAGAATCACGCTGATGGCCACTTCGGAGCCCCAAAAGCGCGTCGCCCAGCTGCGCGAGCAGATCGAGAAGGCCAACTACGAGTACCACATCCTCGACACGCCCTCGATCGACGACTTCGCCTACGACGCGCTCATGCGCGAGCTGCAGGACCTGGAGGCGAAGCACCCGGAGCTCGTGACGCCGGACTCACCGACCCAGCGCGTCGGGGCGCCCCCGTCGAACCGGTTCACGCCCGTCGAGCACGCGCATCCGATGCTGAGCCTCGGGAACGCGTTCGACGAGTCCGAGGTCCGCGCCTTCGACCAGCGGGTCCGCAAAGCTCTCGGGCGCGAGGAGGTGGGGTACGTCTGCGAGCTCAAGATCGACGGCCTCGCCATCAACCTCACGTACGCGGATGGCCGGTTCACGCAGGGCGCGACCCGCGGCGACGGCTCGGTCGGCGAAGACGTGACCGCGAACCTGCGGACGATCAAGTCGATCCCGCTCACCCTGCGGGAGCGGATCCCCGGTCGCATCGACGTCCGCGGTGAGGTCTACCTGCCGACGGCGGCGTTTGAGGCGACCAACCGCGAGCGCCTCGAGCGCGAGGAGCCGCCGTTCGCGAATCCGCGCAACGCGGCCGCGGGCGCCGTCCGGCAGCTCGATCCCGCGGCGACCTCGAAACGGAATCTCGCGATGTGGGTCTACAGCGCGGCGGGCCTCGAGGTCGAGTCGCAGCACGCGCTGTTGGCGCGCCTGCGGGAGCTCGGTCTGCGCACGAATCCCAATGTCCGGCGCGCGGCGGGCATCGACGAAGCGCTCGCGTTCATCGCGGAGTGGGAGACGAAACGCCACGAGCTCGATTACGGCACCGACGGCATCGTCGTGAAGGTCGATCGCGTTGCCGATCAGGACACGCTCGGGTTCGTCTCACGCAACCCGCGGTGGGCCATCGCCTACAAGTTCCCGGCGGAGCAGGCCACCACGACCATCGAGGGCATCAAGGTCTACGTCGGCCGCACCGGAGTGCTCACGCCCGTCGCGTGGCTGGCGCCCGTCCTCGTTGGCGGCACCACGGTGAAGCGCGCGACCCTGCACAACCTGGACGAGGTGCGTCGGCTCGACGTCCGGGTGGGCGATCGGGTGATCATCCAGCGGGCCGGCGATGTCATCCCCGAGGTCGTGCGTGTCGAGCCGCTGCTCGTGATGAAGGGAAAGCGCGGGCCGAAGCGCGGTCCCGAATTCGAGATGCCGACCCGCTGCCCGGTGTGCGACGGAGCGGTGGAGCATCGCGAGGGCGAGGTCGCATACCGCTGCGCGAACCCGGCCTGTCCGGCGAAGACCGGCCAGCGCATCGGCCACTTCGTGTCGCGCGGCGGCTTCGATATCGAAGGCGTCGGCGGGGCGCTGGTGGAGCAGCTCCAGTCGCGCGGTCATGTCGTCGACCCGGCCGACATCTTCTTCCTGACAAAGGAGCAGCTGCTCGCGCTGGACCGCTTCGCGGACAAGAGCGCCTCCAACATCTACGACCGCATCCAGGGGGCGAAGCAGCGGCCGCTGGCCCGCATCATCAACGCGCTCGGGATCCCGCAGGTGGGCTGGTCGACGTCGGACGACCTCGCGCACTGGATCGCGGCGAAGGTGCCGGCGGACGCAACCCTCGCGCAGGTCTTCGACGTGCTGCGATCCGCGAGCGCTGAAGACCTGCAGGCGATCGCCGGAGTTGGCGCGAAGGTCGCGGACGCGATCCGCGGGTTCCTCGCCGACGAGTCGGAGATCGCGTCGATGGACAAGCTCGTCAAGGCGGGCGTGGTACCGGTACTTCCGGCGGCGCGCGTGGCGGTCGCAGCGGGTCCGCTCGCGGGCAAGACCATCGTGTTCACCGGCACGCTCGAGCATCGCAGTCGCGAAGACGCAGAGGCACTCGTGCGCTCGCTCGGTGCGAAGCCCAGCAGCTCCGTGAGCGCGAAGACCGACGTGCTCGTTGCGGGTCCGGGCTCGGGAACGAAGCTCGAAAAGGCAAAGCAACTCGGTGTCAGAGTGGTGGATGAGGAAGGCTTCGAGGCTATGCTGAACGAGGCCAAGCGTTAGTCACAGTGGGATGAGGGAAGGGGCGATCGTGCATCAGCCGCAGACCCGTACGGCTCCGACCATGCCCCTCACCGGGACCTCCGGCGCGTCCGCCGTCCCCGAGATCGCGCTCCCACCCGAGCCGCAGTCCATCGAACAGACCGGATTGACGCTCGGTTTCGTCGCCGACCTGGCGCTGAAGACGCTGTACCTCCGCGGCCAGATGACCATGGGCGAGCTCTCAACCGCGCTCGGCCTGCCGATCACCAACGTAGTCGACAAGGTCATGGAGTTCCTGAAGGGGGAGCGTCTCGTCGAAATCCGCGGCGGGACCGGGCTGTCCGCGGCCGGCTACCAGTACGTGATCATCGATCGCGGCTCCGAGAAGGCGCAGGAAGCGCTGGCGCGCAGCCAGTACGTGGGCAAGGCGCCGGTGCCCCTCGCCTCGTACCTGGACGCTGTGAAACGGCAGACCATCACCAATATCTCCGTGACCCAGGAGGAGCTCGCGCACGCGTTCTCCCACATGGTCATCCCGCGCGAGACGCTCGGTCAGCTTGGGCCGGCGGTGAACTCCGGCAAGTCGATCTTCCTCTTCGGGCCGCCCGGCAACGGCAAGACCACCATCGCGGAAGTACTGGTATCACTGCTCCGCGGCGAGGTCGTGCTGCCGTACGCGGTCGAGGTCGATCAGCAGATCATCAAGGTCTACGACCAGGTCTATCACCGCGCGGCGCTCGATCCGGTCGTGGCGGACCGCCTGCGGTTCGATCATCGCTGGGTCGTGAGCAAGCGCCCGATCGTGATGACCGGTGGCGAGCTGACCCTCGAGACGCTCGACCTCATCTACGACGATACGTCGAAGTTCTACGAGGCCCCGTTCCAGATGAAGGCCAACGGGGGGATCTTCATGGTCGACGACTTCGGCCGCCAGCGCGTGTCCCCCAAGGACCTGCTCAACCGATGGATCGTGCCGCTGGAGAAGCGGGTGGATTACCTGACGCTCCATACCGGCAAGAAGCTCGAGATCCCCTTCGACATGCTCATCATCTTCTCGACCAACCTCGACCCCGCGGACCTCGTCGACGAGGCGTTCCTCCGGCGCATCCGCTACAAGATCGGGATCGAGGCGCCCACGGTCGCGCAGTACGAGGAGATCTTCCGGCGCATGTGCGAGCGCAAGCAGATCGAGTACAAGTCCGAGGCGATGTCGCAGATCCTCGCGCACTACCGCCGCAAGAATCTCGGGCTCCGGTCGTGCCATCCCCGGGACATCCTCGAGCAGCTCACCGACACCGCCCGGTTCCTCGGCCGCCCAGCCGAGCTCACCCCGGACCTCATCGACATGGCCTGCGAGTCGTACTTCGTGTCGCTCGACCCGTCCGGCTCGCCCCAGGGTGCGTAGCTCCTCCATTTGATGTAGACGAACACCCAGTCAGGGGATGCCCCCGCGCGTCGCGGAGGGCATCCTTTCGGATGATGTACTCCGGTACCAGGACCATGTTTCGGGTCGCCGCGTGGACCGCCGGCGGACTCGTCGCCGTCGCGCTGAACCTGTGGCTGGATCGGACCACCCCGGCCCAGTACTCGTTCGAGATCTTCTACGTGATCCCCGTCCTCACGGTCGCGGTCGAGGCCGGGCGGATCGCCGGGGCGCTGGTCGCGGCGAGCGCGGCGGTGGCCTGGACCTTCGACACCACGCAGGACGACGGGTTCGACGCGCGCTCGATGGGCTGGAACCTCGCGACCCGCGTGGTCATCCTCGTCGGCGTCGCGGTGCTCGTCGAGCTGTATCACAAGCGTGGCATTCGGCTCGCCGCGACCGATCGGCATCGTGAGGACTCGCTCGCGCTGGTTGCGCACAAGCTGCGGCAGACCGCATCTCGCATCACCTCCATGACCGGTGCGATCGCTGCCCGCCGTGACACCGACGGCATCGTGGCCGAGGCGCGCATCGCGCTCGACCACCAGGCTCGTGAGCTGCAGCGGATGGCCGAGGACGTGCTCGACGTCAACGTCCTCGAAGCGCGGCGATTCAAGCTAAACGTCTCGGACGTGGATCTCAGCGAGCTGGTCACGGATGTGACCCGCGACGTCGGCCGCGGCCAGGTGCAGCTCGTGCTGCAGGCCGATCCCGTGATCGTTGAAGGGGATGCCGACCGGTTGCGCGTGATGGTCGGGCACCTCGTCGCGAACGCCGTGCGCTACTCGCCGGCGGGCGCACCGATCGTCGTCACCGTGGCCGGCGGCGACGCCGAGGCGCGCGTCGTCGTGAAGGACGCCGGCGTGGGCTTCGGTCCGGCGGATCTCACGGTGCTCTTCCAGAAGTACGGACAGCCGCAGACGGCGCAGAACACCGGCGCACAGGGCGTCGGGCTCGGCCTCTACGTCACCCGCCTGTTGGCCGAAGCGCATGGTGGGCGCGTGTCCGCGCACAGTGTCGGCCCCGGACAGGGCTCCACGTTCCAGCTGTCCCTGCCTGTCCGGCAGGCCAACGGCGCGACCTAGCCCGAGGTCGCGCTCGCCGCGCTCCCCAACGTGCGTTTCGCGCTCCAGGAGTCGGCACTGGGGGCCGTGAACAGGACGAACATGATCCCGAAGAACGCCAGGTGACCGAGGAGCTCGGTCCAGCCAAATACCGGCAGCGTCAACGTGAACAGGATCGCGCCCACCGCCATCACCGGACGCGTGAGCTGGCCCGACATCACGACGAGGCCGATGACGAGCTCCGTCACACCCGCGAGGTACGCGAACTGCGGGTCGCCGATGCCGAGCGGCCGAGCGATGTTGAGATACGGGCGCTCGGTCAACAACGCCTGGGCGAGGCCGGGGTCGAGCAGCTTCTCGGTCAGCGCGCTGAACGCGATGGCGAAGCCTCCGCACACTCGGAGCAGCGTGAGCGCCCACGTCGGCGCCTCGCTCTGACGAATCGGCGCCTTCTCGCGGCGCAGCTGATCAAGTGAGAAGGGCCCACGGCCCACGATGAAGAAGAACAGCGCGATGCCAAGGATGTGGGCGTTCTCGAGGATGCTCTCGAAGGTGAACGGCTGCATCGCGACGACACCGAGGACGGCGAGCACGACGGCCGCGGCCCGCGTTGCGAGACCCGCGAGGAGGAACACGCCGCAGAGGCCTTCGGTGGCGAGGATCGCGCGGCCGACGAGCTCATCGTTCGGTCGCAGGTTCGGCGAGAAGAGGACCCCCACGATGGCCGAGAGCGACAGGGCCAAGCCCACGTGCAAGCCGAGGACGGTCGGCGCGATGGCGACGAGGCGGTCGAGGGTCCGCATGATCAGCGGCTCGCGGACACGATGCTGGATCACATACGCCACGGCGACCGCCACGAGCGCGATGCCGAAGGCCGCCAGGACCGGGACGGTCGCGAGCAGCCCCCAGTCGGTCGGATGCCCGGCCGGGTCGGTGAACCACTTCACATGGGTGAAGGGGTCAGCGTGCACGCCGGCCCTCGAAGCGGCGCGCCTGTGGCACCACGGTCAGCATCGGCACGACGATGCGCATCATGCGTGCTAGACCGACGACCGCGGCGAAGACGATGCGTTCGGCCAGGCGGTATCGCAGTCCGAACGGCGCGCGCAGCTCGGGCGGCAGGAGCGCGGCGGCGAGCGCGTCGGTCGGCCAGTACAGCGGCGCGGGTACCCAGCCGATAGGCCTGCGGACCGACCGCGCAACGCGAGCGCTCGTCGCGTCGGGCCGCGCGTCCGCGGCGAGCATGCGTCGCTCGTAGCGTTCGAGGTCACCCATCGTCGCCGGCTGCAGCGCGTCGGGGATCCCGAGGGCCGCAGCGATCGGACGGGTCTCCTGCCAGTACGCCTCGCGGTCGGCCGGCGCCACGGGACCGA
>JALZAB010000148.1 GCA_030948585.1 Chloroflexota bacterium | reverse complement strand
TGATGGGCGTCCTCGCCGTCGCGGCCTCCGTCCTCGCCTGGGAGATGGAGCTCCGCAAGTCCGAGCAGGAGAACGCTCTGCCGGAGTCGCCGACCGTCCCGACCGCGTAGCCGAGCGCCGTGCGCGTCGTCCTGAAGCAGGAGGTCCGCGGCCTCGGCCGCCCCGGTGACGTGAAAGAGGTCGCCGACGGCTACGCGCAGAACTTCCTGCTTCCCAAAGGGCTCGCCATCGAGGCGAGCGCCGGCGAGCTGAAGCGCGTGGCGCAAGAACGCGCGAGCGCGCAGCTCAAGCAGGACCGGGCGCACGCTGATGCTGAGGCCCTCGCGAAGAGGCTCGACGCGGTGACCCTCATCTTCAAGCTGAAAGCCGGCGATCAGGGCAAGACGTTCGGCTCCGTCACCACGAAGGAGATCGCCGACGCCCTCAAGCGCGAGCACAAGATCAACGTCGACCCGCGGAAGATCCAGGCCGAGCCGCTCCGCGCGCTCGGGGTGCACAAGGTGGAGGTGCGGCTTTTGACGGACGTGCGGGCGCACGTCGCCGTCGCGATCGAGCCGGCTTAGGCGACCTCGCGCGTCTCGCCGAGATCGCGGAAGCGCGTGAGCTCGGCCTCGAAATGCAGATCGATATCCGCCGTCGGTCCGTTGCGGTGCTTCGCGAGCTTCAGGCGCACGAGTCCGTCCTTGCGATCCTGCTGATCTTTCTGCCACACGAACATCACCAGGTCTGCGTCCGCTTCGAGCGCTCCACTCTCACGAAGATCCGAGAGCATGGGTTCGGTGCCGCGCGTCTCGATCTGCCGTGACAGCTGCGAGAGCGCGACCACCGGCACTTCGAGCTCGCGCGCGATGGCCTTCAACGCGCGAGAGATCTTCGCGACCTCCTGCACGCGGTTGTCCTCATCGCCTGCAGCGCCCTCGATGAGCTGCAGATAGTCGATGACGATGAGGTCGAGCGTTCCGCGCTCCGCCTGCAGCCGTCGCGACTTCGCGAGGATGTCGGTGACCGTGAGGCGGCTCGATTCCTCGACGTAGATCTGGGCCTGCTGCAGCCGTCCGGACGCATCGCTGATCGCCTGGAGCTCAGGCAGCGACAGACGGCCGCGACGGATCCGGTTTCCATCGATCTCCGCGTTCATGGAGATGAGCCGCTGGACGACCTGCAGTTCGCTCATCTCGAGCGAGAAGATCGCGCAGGTCTTGCCAGCGCGCAGCGCGGCGTGCTCGATGAAGCAGAGCGCGAGGCTCGTCTTACCCATGCCCGGACGGCCTGCGACCAGGATCAGATCGGATGGCTGCAACCCTCCCGTCTTCGCGTCCAGCGTCTTGAGGCCGGTCGGCACTCCGGGCTGCGCGTCGTCGCCACGCTCCTCGATCTGCGCGATGTACCGATTGAGGGCGACCTCGAGCGACACGATGTCCCGATGGAGCGACGTTTCACTCACCGCGAACAGCAGTCGCTGCGCGTCTTCGACCGCGCCGCGCGCATCCTCGCGCACGAGCGCAAGTCGAGCGATCTCGTTCGCCGCACCGATGAGCTTCCGCAGTTGCGCGGTCCGCGCGACGATCGTCGCGTAGGTCTCCGCGTGCGCGACGGTCGGCACGTTCTGCATGAGGCCGACGAGGAATTGCGGCCCACCGACTGCGCCGAGCTCGTTGGTCGAGAGGAGCTCCTGCTGCACCGTCTCGAACGAGATCGCGTCACCGCGACTGGCGATGCGCTCCATCGCGCCGAGGACGAGCTTGTGATGCTCACGCGATAGATCGGGTGGCGAGATGCGCCCGCGGACGAACGGCGCGTAGAGCGAGTGATCGATGAGCACCGCGCCGAGCAACGACGCTTCGGCCTCGGGGTTCTCGGGCGGCGGCTTCGGTGCGTTGCGCGCCAGATCGATCGTCATAGCGGCGTGCCGTCTTCCTCGCCGCGCGAGAAGAACCGGGCCTGCTCGGCTTCGAAGTACAACTCGAAGCGGCCCGTCGGGCCATTGCGATTCTTTCCGACGCTTCCGCGAATGAGTCGAGGCGCGCCGGGCGGCGTCTCGTCCTTGTCCTTCCACAACATCACGACGACGTCTGAATCCTGCTCGAGACTGCCCGAGTTGTGCGAAACGATCCCGTCGGCGAGCCACGATGATGTGGTCGGGACGGTGAGGTCATATACGTCTTGCTCGCCTGCGGGCTCGATCGCGATCACGCGATCCCAAAAGAGGTCGTTGGTCGCCACCGTGGACAGGGCGTCGCTGTCAAGCAACGTCGCGTATTCGGCAACCATTGCTCGTGACGGTGCGAACTGGAAGTGCGCGGAACCGCCATATGACGTACCTCGAAGGGCAGCCATTCCACGCGTCGTGATTCCCCGTTGGGTCATCAGCGCGCGGACATCGTCGAAGACCTCGCGTGGGAGCGTGTCGACGTTCGTGTTCGGGCGTAGCGGACGGAGACGCTCGCGCGCGAGAATGGCCGGGAGTGCCCGCGGCCCAAACGCGCCGACGGTGTCGAGGAATCGGATCTGATCAGTGGCTCCCGAGATGTGCACTTGGTAACCGTCGCGGTACGGTTCTTCCTTGACCCTCGTCGTACGCGTCACGATCGCGAGTCGCAGAAGAAGGGCGGCCACGTCGGCTGCCAAACCCGGACTGTTGGTCGCGTAGTAGATCGACACTGCGTGCTGCTCGGAACTGCCGATTGATCCGTCGGTTGCCCAAAGGTGCCTCAACAGCAGCGCGATCTGACGATTGGACAGGCGGAACACCTCACGCGGCACCCGCTTCTGATGCGAACGTTGACCGAAGATCCCGAGTTCGCGGAACCACGCGTTCACGCCCGCCGGGTGCCAGCGATTGCCATTTCCCGAGATAAGTAGCTGGTGCCACGTGCCAACGTGGGACGTGCACGTGACAGTGGTCCCGAACTCAAGCGCCGCGCATTCGGTGACGCACTCGCTGTTCTCCATCGAGCTCGTTGTGTAGCGAAGGGGCTGACCCTTCAGAAAGCTCCCATCCCCGATTAGCTGGCCGAGCAACGCGACGCGACGATCCGGCCACTCGATCGTTTCCTTGGGCTCGGGGAGCGCTCGCGCCATGGCGAGCCGGTCATGGACCTTCAGCTGCGCAACGGTCCGCCAGCCCTTGAACGCGTACAGACGATGGTCTGCCGTCGCTCGGATCGAACGGCCGCTCGCGAGCTTCACCTCGAAGACCGGACGGCGGCCGACCGGCCAGACCTTGTCGCTCATCGCGCGGACGATGCGACCGCGCGCGTCGATCGAAAGCACCTCGGGCGTGGTGCCGACCAGCTCTTGGATGGGTAAGCGCCGGCCGTCGGCGAGACACACGATCGTGTCGCCGGTCACGCACTCGCGAAGGGTCGAGAGCTTCGGCTCGCTGCCGCCATCGCCCGCGGCTCGCGAGAGCTGTGAGAGCGCGACGATGGTCACA
>JALZAB010000135.1 GCA_030948585.1 Chloroflexota bacterium | reverse complement strand
AGTCTGATGGCCGATAGTCCTCTAGCGCAAGGCCGAGGGCTTTCCGAGTCAGCCCCGTCGAGGGCCATAACTAGATCGCCCCGGCCGTGCGATGAAGATCCGGCGCACCGGGAGGGTATCGCCCCGTGAGGGCCCATCCATCAGACCGTCGCGGCCGGGTCGAAAGGGGGTGCCGCGGTGATCTTCGTGGGCATCGACTGGGCCGAGGAGCATCACGACGTCTGCATCGTCGACGTCCAGGGAGTGGTGCTCTGGCGACATCGGATCGGGCACGACCCGGCCGGCGTGCGCAGCCTGCGCGAGGCGACCGCTGCGTTGGAGCCTGATCCCGCTCAGGTCATGATCGGGATCGAGACCGGACGCGGGCTCCTCGTTAGCGAGCTCGTGGCGGCCGGGTACGTCATCTTTCCGATCAATCCGAAGGCGGCCGAGCGTTTTCGCGACCGACGTGCGCTGAGCGGGCGCAAGGATGACCGGCTCGATGCCGAGGTGCTGGCCCAGGCCGTGCGCAGCGATCGGGCCAGCCTGCGCGTGCTGCTGCCCGACTCTCCTGAAGCGCTCGAGATCGCGACCCTCGCCCGCGATCATGCAAACCTCACGCGTCAGCAGATACGGCTGCGCAATCAGCTGCGCTCGGCGCTCCAGGAATACTTCCCCGCGTCGGTCCGGGCGTTCTCCCTCGAAGCCCGAAGCGCCCTCGTGTTCCTTACGCGCTATGCCGAGCCGGAGGCGGCAGCGCGACTCTCGGTCGGTCAGGTCGCTCGGTTCCTGCGTACCCAGCGCGCGAACCGAAACGCAGATGCCAAGGCCCAGACCATCGTCGATCTGCTCCGTGCGCCGGCGCTCCGGGCACGACCCGAGGTCGCGCGGGCCAAGGCTCGATTGGTTCGGACGCTCTGTGCGCAACTGCTGAGCCTGCACCCGGCGATGCAGGCCTATGAGCGGGAGCTCGCGGACCTGTTGAAGCGTCACCCGGAAGGCGAGATCTTCCTCAGCTTCCCAGGGCTCGGAGTGGTCCTCGCCTCCCGGGTGCTCGCGGCGACCGGTGACAACCCGGAGCGCTTTGCGAGCGGCTACGGGCCGTATGCCGGAACAGCACCCATTGTCGTCCAGAGCGGCAAGCGGCGGGTCGTGAAGGCACGGGTCGCTGCACCAAAGTACTTCCGTGATGCCGCGCAACAATGGGCCGAGCAGGCTCGCCGCTGGTCGCCCTGGGCTGGAGCGTACTACGCACGCCACCGCGCTCGCGGGCATTCGCACAACGAGTCGACCCGCGCCCTCGCGGACCAACTGCTCCGCCAGCTCTTCGATCTCCGCCGCCTCGGCACGAAGTACGACGAGGCCGTGCATCTCGCAAATGTCGAACGCGCGGCCGCCCATGCGGCGTGACGCCTATTGACGGAGGGTATCTAGTTACGGCTGCGCGACGAGTCGCTGGGTCGGGACCGTGATGAAGCCCTGCCGCGACGTCTGCGCGTACTGCGACGTCACGTAGCCGGTCATCGCGAACTCGAGGTCCCACTCCAATGTGCCATCACCGACGGGCAGCGTGAACGTCCACCGGCCATTCGGATCGGTGCGCGTCGACTGGTCGTTGCACGGTCCGAGCGACGCGCATGCGCCCGCGATCGGCCGGCCGGTCTGCGCATCGACCACAAGTCCGCACAGCCGCGCGAAGCCGCTGGGCACCGACGCGCTGCACACCGCGAACGACGGACCTGGGCTGCGGCTGGCCGTCGGTGAGGGTCGCGGGCTCGGCGACGCGCTCGCGGTCCCGCCGCCCGTGCCAGTGCCGGTCCCAGTGCCCGCGCCGCCGCTGCCGCTCGGATTCGGAGTGCCGCCGACCGCGACCGCCCCACTCGTCGGCCCAGGGCTCGCCGACGCGGACGCCTCGGGTGGCGCGGTCGTCACCGGCTCCGCAGCCGGCGCGACCGTGACCGCGAGCACGACCCGGCCACGGCTCTGCGTGTCGACGACCACCGGATCCGTCGCGACCGCCGCGGGCGCACCGCTGCCGCCTTCCGTCTGATCAGCGAGGAGTGGCTGCGCGACGACCGCGATGAGCACCATGGCGAGCACCGCGAGCGATGCGGCGAGCACGAACGGGAATCGGAACGGCCGGCTGAGCGGAAGCGCGCTCGTGTCGACCCATCGGCCGGGAACAAGGACGCGCCGCGCGCGGGCTTCACGGATCGCCTGCCCGAACCGTTGGCGCGACGCGCGCACCGCCGCGAGCTCCGCGGCATCGAGCTCGGTGACGTGCGCGCGGAGCCGGGCGGCGGCGCGGATGGTCTCGAGCGGATCGCCGCGCAGATGCGCGTCGCGGTACGCGGCGCGACGGATCTCGAGCTGCTGCC
>JALZAB010000129.1 GCA_030948585.1 Chloroflexota bacterium | reverse complement strand
CCCCGGGCTGACGGTCCTATCGTCGAGGCGGATGCGGGTCGCAGTGCTGGGCCAGGGGGCCATCGGGACCCTCGTGAGCCGGACGCTCGACGGGCGCGTTCCGGTCCTTCGGATCGACCGGACGAAGGCGCCACTGGACGCCGCCGCCGAGACGGTGGATATCGCGATCGTGACGACGAAATCGCAGGGCACGGCGTGGGCTGCGGAGACCGCGCGCCGCGTGCTCGGGAAGAACGGCACCGTGCTCACGATCCAGAACGGCCTCGGGCACCGCGAACGGCTTGCCGCGAGCCTCGGGGACGACAACGTCGCGGTCGGCGTCATCTACGTCGGCGCGGCGTTCGAGGGAGGCGAGCTGCGGACGACCGGTCCCGGTCGTGTCGAGCTCGGCCGGGCGCGCCACGTCGACGAGCTCGCGACCGCGTTGCAGGCGGGCGGGATGAGCGCCTCCGTCGTCGACGATCCGTGGCCGTCGGTGTGGCGCAAGGTCGTAGGCAACGCGGCCGTGAATCCGGTCAGCGCGCTCGTTGGGATCACGAACGGCGAACTGCTCGATCACCTGGCCGCGCGCATCGTCGATCGCGCCGCGAAAGAGGCGGCGCGGGTCGCGACGGTTGAAGGCGTGCCGATCACGGACGACGAGGCGGTCGAGCTGTGGCGAGCGATGGCGAAGCTCACGGCCGGCAACCGGTCGTCGATGCTGCAGGACGTGCGGAACGGGCGGCCGACCGAGATCGACTGGATCAATGGAGAGGTCGTGCGGCGCGGGCGCCGGCACCATATCCCGACGCCGGTGAATGACGCGCTCTTGCAGCTGGTCGAGGTGGTCGAGGCCTACCCCTAGCCCGTCGCGACGAGCTCCGAGATCACCTTCGCGTCTTCGAGCGTGCGACTCGCCCGCGCGTCAACGCCGTCGATGCGCCCGGTGCGGAACGCGGTGAACAGCGCGCGCTGGATCTCGTCATGCGCCTCCGCGATGCCGACATGCTGGAGCAGCAGAGCGAGCGCGCCGATCGCGCCGACGGGGCTCGCGGCGCGCTGCCCGGTGTATTTCGGAGCGGATCCGTGGATCGGCTCGAACATCGACACCCGGCCCGGATGGATGTTCCCTGACGCGCCGGTGCCGAGGCCGCCGCAGATCGCCGCGCCGAGATCGGTGATGATGTCGCCGAACAGGTTCGTCGTGACGATGACGCTGAACTGCTCGGGCTTCTGCACGAGCCACATGCATGCCGCATCCACGTACATCGCGTCGTGCTCCACGTCCGGGTACTCGGCCGCGACCTCCTCGAGCACCTCGCGCCAGAGCTGTTGGATCGGCACGGCGTTCGCCTTGTCGACGAGGGTGACCTTCTTGCGCTCCAACCCGCGCGCCCGCTCGAAGCCGTAGCGCGTGATGCGCTCGATGCCGCGTCGTGTGAACACCATGTCCACCGATACGCGCTCGTCCGGCGTGCCCTGCCCGGTGCGCGTGCCCTCGCGGCCATACACGTCCTCGGTGTTCTCGCGCATCACGAGGATCCGGATGTCCTGCTCGGTCTTGCCCTTCAGTGGGCAGAGCCGGGCGTCGTACAGCACGAGCGGCCGCAGGTTGATGTAGAGGTCGAGCCCGCGGCGGAAGCCGAAGATGATGTCGGACTCGAGCATGCCTCGCGGGACGCCGGGATGGCCCACCGCCCCGAGGATCACCGCGTCGAGTCCGCGGATTGGCTCGAGGGCGGCGCGATCGAAGCGCCGGCCGTCCCGGAGGTACTGCTCCCCCGACCAGTCGAAGGTCGTGCGCTCGGTCGCGAAGCCGAACCGGCTTTCGCAGGCATCGAGCACGAGCAGCGCAGCCGCGACGACCTCGGGGCCGATGCCGTCGCCGCCGAGCACGCCGAGCTTGATGACACGGTCGGCAGGGGTCATCGGCTGGCCGCGGCTTTCTTCTTCTCCGCGAGCGAGCGGTCGACGTCGTCGGCGCCGATCCCGAGATCGGTGGCCAGGACCAGGAGCGCGTAGACGACGTCGGAGAATTCGGAGAGCGCGCGCTCGGGCGATCCGGAGACGCTCGCGAGTGCGAGCTCCACCGCCTCCTCGCCGACCTTCTGGGCGATCGATGAACGGCCCTTCTTGAACAGCTCGGCGGTGTATGACCGCTCGGGAAGGTCACGCTTGCGCTCACGGAGCAGCGCCGCGAGTTCGGAGAGGGTTCGGGCGAGCGGCACCGCCGGGTCGTCGCCCCAGCAGGTGGCGCGGCCGGTGTGGCAGACCGGGCCCATCGGATGCGCGCGGACGAGCAGCGCATCCCCGTCGCAGTCGATCTTCAGGTCGACGGCGTGGAGCGTGTTCCCGCTCGTCTCGCCCTTCTTCCAAAGAGCGTCGCGCGCCCGACTGTGGAAATGGACCTCGCCGGTCCGATCGGTCGCCTCGATGGCCTCACGATCCATCCACGCGAGCATGAGGACCGTGCCGGTGCCGGCGTCCTGCACGATGGCGGGGATCAGACCTTTCTCGTCGAAGCGCACGTCCGCCACGTTCACGCGAAGGCTCGCTCGCGGGGCCGGACGGCGATGCCGGCGGCGGCGAGGGTGTCCTTCACGCCGCCGACGGTGAGCGCGCCAAAGTGGAAGATGGACGCGGCGAGACCGGCGTCGGCAGGCGTGCGGCGGAACAGTGCGACGTAGTCCTCGGCCGAAGCTGCGCCGCCCGATGCGATGACCGGCACGCGCACGACCGTGCACACCGCCCTGGTGAGCGCCAGGTCGAAGCCGAGCTTGGTGCCATCGCGGTCGATGCTATTGAGCAGGATCTCGCCGGCGCCCCGAGCCACCGCATCGATGGCCCAGCTCACCGCATCCCGGCCGGTGGGGATCCGGCCACCGTCGATGACGACCTCCCAGCCGTCAGCGGACCGGCGCGCATCGATCGAAAGCACGGTGGCCTGCGACCCATAGCGGCCGGCGATCGCGGAGATGAGGCCGGGATCGCGGACGGCCGCGCTGTTCACCGCGACCTTGTCCGCACCTGTTCTCAGGATCTCGCCGGCCAGATCGGCGGAGGCGATGCCGCCGCCGACGGTGAACGGGATGAACAGCACATCAGCCACGCGCGCGGCGAGCTCGACGACCGTACGCCGGCCCTCCGCGGACGCGCTGATATCGAGGAGCACGAGCTCGTCGCCGCCGTCGTTGTCGTAGCGCTTCGCGAGCTCGACCGGATCGCCCGCGTCGCGGAGCTCGGCGAACCGCGTCCCCTTCACCACGCGGCCATCCTTCACGTCGAGGCAGGGGATGATCCGTTTCGCAAGCATCAGCGTCCGCCGCCGGCGGCGACCACCGCGTCCGCGAAGGCGAATGCCCGCAGCAGCCGCAGCCCGTTCGCGCCGGACTTCTCGGGGTGGAACTGCACGCCGAGCAGACCGTCGCCGCCGACGATCGCGACGCGTTCTCCGCCGTACTCGACGGTCCCGATGACGACGTCTTCCGTGGTCTCGGCGGCGTAGCTGTGCACGAAGTAGAAATGGTCACCGTCGATGACATCCCGGAGCCAGGGGTGCTCGCCGCGAGTGCGAACGGAGTTCCAACCGATCTGCGGTACCCGCAGTACGTCCGCCAGGCGGCGCACGGTTCCGCGGTAGAACCCGAGCCCCGGCTCACCGCGGTCCTCGTCGCTGCCATCGAAAAAGAGCTGCATCCCCACGCAGATACCCAGGATCGGAACGCCACGCTCCCGGGCGCTGCGCAGCTCCGGCGCGAAGCCCGCTCGGTGGAACTCGCGCGAGCAGTGTCCGAAGTTGCCGACGCCGGGGAGCACGATGGCACTCGCGCCGGCCAGCGACGCGGCATCGTCGGCGAGCGTCGCGCGCGCTCCAACGGCCGCGAACGCCTTCTGCACGCTCGCGAGGTTACCGACGCCGTAGTCGATGATGGCGATCATCGGCTTACGCTCCGATCCGGGCCTTGCTGGACGGCACCCTGCCCGCGCGTCGCGGATCGCGCCGAGCGGCGGCATCGATCACCCGGCCGAGGGCCTTCATCGTGGCCTCGAGCAGGTGGTGCGGATTGCCGCCCCGGACCTGAGTGACGTGCAGGGTCAGCCGGCCCGTCTGCGCGAACGACTCGAGGAAGTGCGGCATCAGCGTCGTGTCGAAGGTGCCAACGATGCGTTCGGATGGCGCGAGGTCATACGCGAAGCCCGGCCGGCCGCCGAGGTCGATCGCCACATTCACCAGACACTCGTCCATGGGCAGCGTGATCGAAGCGAACCGGATGATGCCGGTACGGTCTCCCAAGGCGGCATCGAGCGCGCGCCCGAGCACGAGGCCGAGATCCTCGACCGTGTGATGCTGGTCGACCTCGAGATCGCCCACGGCCTTCACCGTCAGGTCCATGAGCCCGTGGACCGCCAGGAGCTCGAGCATGTGATCCATGAACGGGATCGCGGTCGCGATGCGGGCCCGACCCTTCGCATCGAGCTTGAGCGTGATCGCGACGTTCGTCTCCTTCGTCTTCCGCGAGCGCGAGCCCGTGCGTGGCGCGCTCACGCGCGCACCGCCGACAACACCGCATCGATCGCCTCGATCACCCGGTCGTTCTCGGCGGGCGTGCCGATGGACACGCGGAGACAACCGGCGCAGCCCGGCCACGACGAGACGTCGCGCAGCAGGATGCTGTGGTCGAGGAACCGCGCATGCACCTCCGCGGGCGTCCGACCGGCCAGCCGGAACAGGATGAAGTTCGTGACCGACGGGAACACCTCGACTCCCGGCGCCTGCGAGAGCGCCGCGTACACCCGGTCGCGCTCCGTCGCGCACTGCGCGATCCGTCGCCGCACATCGTCGTCCCGTTCCGCGATGCGCCCACCCACGACGGTCGTGAGCGGGCTGACGTTGTAGGGCAGCTGGACGGCCCGGAAGATCCCGGCGACCCGCCGATCGACGATGAGCACGCCGAGCCGCAGTCCGGCGGCCGCGCGGACCTTGGAGAACGTCTTCGCCACGACGATGTTGGGATGGGCGGCCATCTCCGGGACGATCGTGTTGCCCGCGAAGTCGCTGTACGCCTCATCCACCAGGACGAGCGTCTCCGGGTAGCGTTCCGCCGCCGCGAGGATGACGCCCTCGTCCACGAGGTTCCCGGTGGGGTTGTTCGGCGTCGTGAAGCACACGATGTCTGGTCGCGCGCGCTCGAGCGCGGCCTGCGCGCGTCGCTCGGTCAGTAGGTAGGGCAGGCCGATGTGCTCTTCGACGACGGTGCCGCCGGCGATCCGGGTCAGCCGGCCGTGCATCGAGTAGGTGGGCTGGAACAGCAATGTGGTCCGGCCATGCCCGCCGAACACGAGGAACGTGTTGAGCAGGACCTCGTTGCTGCCGTTCCCGAAGATGAGCTGCTCCGGTGTGACATCGAAACGCCGAGCGAGCGCCTCGCGCAATCGTGCGCTCGCGGCCGCGGTCGGGTAGCGATTGAGCAGGATGGCGTCGAGCTCGCTCGCGGCGAGGTGGTCGCCCGCCGGGTTGGGCTCGGCCCACTCGTTCGCGTGGACCCGGACGTCCGCAGCCATCTGCTGCGTTCGATACGCCTCGAACGTCGCGAGATCGGCGCGCGGCGTCGGCAGCCGGCCGTTCACCTTCATAGCCTGCCACACGCACCGCGGCGATGGTCCCTAGCCGCGCAGCTCCATCGACGCGGCGTGGAAGTCCATCCCTTCGTGCTTCGCGATCGCGGCACCGGCGCGCGCCGCCGCGCCCACATCACGGCCGGCGGTCACGACGGTGGTCCAGTGGACGAAGTCCTCGACCCTGAGAGGCGACGCCCAGCGCGCCGTGCCACCCGTCGGCAGGCAGTGGTTCGATCCGGCGATGTAGTCGCCGAACGCAACAGCCGTGCGCGTGCCGACGAAGATCGCGCCGGCGTTCCGCGCGAGCGGGGCGAGTCGCGCGGCCCGTCCGCCCGCGAGGTGGAGATGCTCTGGCGCCGCGAAGGCCGCTGCCTCGAGCGCGGCATCAAGGGATGGAACGCGGTACAGGCCGATGGTCCGATCGCCTCCCAGCCGGGAGATGACGGCGCGCACCACGGCGAGGATGCCGTCGTCGTCACAGAGCAGCGCCGCGAAGGGACGCCCGCCATGCTCGGCCTGGGCCTCGAGATCGAGGACGATGGCCGCAGGGTCCGCGTCCCTGGATGCGACGACCACGAGCTCGCTCGGTCCCTGCAGCGCGTCGATCCCGACATCGGCCGAGACCAGCCATTTCGCAGCGGTGGTGTACGCGTTGCCCGGCCCGACGACCTTGTCGACGGGTTCGACCGTGCGCGTGCCATAGGCCAACGCCGCGACCCCAGCCGCGCCACCCGCGCGATACAGCCCTCGCGCGCCGACTTTGGTCGCCGCATATGCGAGCGCGGGGTCGATCTCCCCGCCGGCGGGCATGGGGGAGACGAGGACCAGGTCACCGACGTCCGCCACGTGCGCGGGCACCCCGATCATCAAAGCCGTGGACGGATACCCAACGCTCCCGCGCGGGACGCATCCACCCACACGTGCGAGGGGCCGTGGCACGAGCACCTCGCTGAACGCCGAACCGCGATGCGTCACCCGCTTGGGGCGCTGGGCGCGGTGAAAGGCGAGGATCGCATCGTGGGACCGGTCGAGCGCCGTCCGCAGCGCCGGGGGGCACCGGCGCGCCGCCGATCGCAGCGCCGGCCTCTCGACCCAGAGGTCCGTGAGCCGGGCTCCGGGGTGGTCGAACCGCCGGACGTGCGCCAGAACCGCGGCGTCCCCTCGTCTCCGTACGTCGGCGACGACCCGCTGGGCCGTCGCGATCACCGCCGCGTCGAAGATGGCGGCCGATCGGCGTCGGGTCACGTCACGGCGGAACGTCGCAAGGTCTCCGATGCGGGTGTTCATCGTGCGGCCCACGCTTCGAGCTTGGCCGCGAGTGCGGCGATGCGCTCGCGTTCCCGGGCATAGCTCACGCGGTTCGCGATGAATCGGGCGGTACAGACCGCGATCTCGTCCACGATCGTGAGGTGATTCTCCGCGAGGGTGCGGCCGGTGCTCACCAGGTCGACGATCCAGTCGGCGAGCCCGACCTGCGGAGCGAGCTCGACCGATCCACCGAGCTTGATGATCTCGACCTGGGTGCCACGGTTCTGGAAATGGCGCTCGGTCACGCGGGGGTATTTCGTCGCGACCTCCAGAGAGCCGAGGTGCCGGTACGCGTCGAGGGACCGGTCGATGGTCCCATTCGGCGCCGCCACGACGAAGCGGCAGATCCCATAACGAAGGTCGACGAGCTCGATCACGTCCGCATCGTTCTCGAGCAGGACGTCTTTGCCGACGATGCCGACGTCGGCCGCGCCGTGCGAAACGTGGGTCGGCACATCGCTCGGACGGGCGAGCACGTACTCGACCCCGCCGCCCGGTACGACCAGGCGCCGGCTGCCGTCCTCGAGGGCATCGGTCGCCAAGCCCGCCGCGGCCAGCGCCACACGTGTCTCCGAAAGGAGCGTGCCCTGGGCGAGGGCGATGCGCAGCGGCCTCACCGCGGACCACCGCCGAGCACTGCGATGACCGCATCGATTGCGCGCGTGACGCCCTCGTATTCCAGGTGCGCATCGTCAACCACCCGCGCCCGGCGCACATCCTGTCCAGCGCTGTCCGCGACGTCTCCGATGGCGACCGCGATCCCGGCTCCGCGCATGGTTGCCGCCGCTCGCAGCGTGGTCGCGTCGTCGGCGTGCGGCGCGAGCACCAGGAGAGGAGAGCCGTCTTGGGGCTGCCATCCCGCGGCGACCACCGCCTGGTGCAGGTGCGGGACAGCGATGCCGAAGCCCGTCGCGGCGCGATCGGTCCCGAAGCGCGCGAGCAGGCCGTCGTAGCGGCCGCCGGTCGCGACCGGGAAGCCAAGCGCGGGCACCGTGACCTGGAACACCACGCCCGTGTAGTACGGGAGCGCGGGGATGTACCCGAGGTCGAAGCGGATCGTCCCGCCGACGCCCGTCGCGTCGAGAAGCGGTCGCAGCGCGTCAAGCACGTCCAGGGCCTCGAGGGACGCAGCCGGCGCGTCGACGCGCGCCGCCGCGAGATCCGTCGAGCGATGCCGAAGGCCGCGTTCGAGCGCCGCCACTCGAGCGGCGTTCATCCCGCCGTCCCGCGCGAGAGACAGCGCGCCGACGAAATCACCTGCTCGCACGGCGCCCGCGACCGCCTCTCGCACGCCATCGGCGAGCTCCGCCACGAATCCGCCCACGAAGCCGACGTGGCCCATGTCGATCTCCGCCTCGCGCAACCCGCACCGGGCCAGCGCATCGGCGAGCAGCGCGATGACCTCGGCATCTGCACGGAGGCTCGGGTCACCTATCAGCTCCACGCCCGCCTGATCGAACTCGCGCTCCGATCCATGCATCGATGTCTCTTCGCGGAAGATCGGCGCGAAGTACGCGAGACGCAAGGTGGCATCCGCCTCTCGGTACCGTTGCGCGACCACGCGGGCGACCGCTGTCGTGATGTCCGGTCGGAGGGCGAGCAGCCTCCCGTCCCGGTCCAGAAAGCGGACGATCCGTCGTTCGTCCACCGTGATGGCACCCCCCGCGAACTCGACGGTCGGCGGTTCGAGAGGGACGTACCCGTACTGCGCGAACGTGGCCATTAACGTCCGTTCGATCGCGTGAAGCTCGAGCGCCTCGGTTGGCAGGATGTCGCGGAAGCCGCGCGGGACCGCGCCGTTCACGCCGGCTGCGCGGTGCGGTCGCGGATCTCGTCGAGGGCGGCCGGCAGAGCGCCGAGCTCCGTGATGCGCGCATCGGCCGGGTGGGCGGCAGGCCCGCCCTGCGATCGGTCGATCCAGATCGTTCGCAGGCCGGCGCGGCGCGCACCGACGATGTCGTGTTGGATGCTGTCGCCGATCATCACGGCGTCGACCGCCGACGCGCCGAGCGCATCGAGCGCGGCATCGAAGATCCGATGATCAGGCTTCGCGATCCCGAGCTGCGCGGAGATGATCACTGCCCCGAAGCGCGACCGGATGCCCGTGCCCTCGAGCTTCTGGCGCTGGACGTCGGGCGCGCCATTGGTCACGAGCGCGAGCCTGTACCGCGCGACGGCGTCGAGGACGGGGATCGCGGCCGGGTCGAGCCCCCAGTCGGACCGTCGCACCCGGGCGAACGTCGCCGAGAGGCCGCGAGCGAGCGGCCGATCCGACATGCCGACCCTCTGGAGCGCGGTCGTCCATACCGCTTCGCGGAAACCCGGCACGAAGGCGCGAAGCGCCCGGAGACCCGGAGCGTCGCCCGTGAAGTCGCCCCACAGGGCCTCCCCCCACCAGATGCCCATCTCGTCCGCGTAGGGGAAGACCGATGCCGTCCGGAAGAGCTCCTCCGCGGCGGCCGCTGCCGCGCCAGCCGCCTCCGGGCCGAGGTCCGCGCACTCGCAGGTGCGGCGGATCGCAGCCTGCGTCGAGGCGTCCTCGTGCACCAGGGTGTTGTCGAGATCGAAGAGGAGCGCGCGCACCGGCATCGCGCGAGTCTATTGAGCGTGCGCGTCACCGGTGATAGCGTTGATCCGATGCGGTCACCGGTCCTTGGCATCGTCGTTATTGAGCTCCTTATCGGGGGCAGGAACGACGCTGGGAGGGGCACCGCGACCGCGTAGCGAAGAAGGACCCGGAACCGCAAGAGACCTCCCAGGACAGGGGAGGTCTTATTTGTATCCGGGAAGGGGAGCAGGTATGGAAGCGCGTCGAGAGCTGGCGAAGAGACTGGCGAGGCTGGGGATGCATTTCGAGGGCGAGCGCCTGGATCACGCCGAGCGGATCGTGCACCTGCACACCGCCAACCACCTCTCGCTGAGCGACCTGGTGCTGATGACGATCTGCGTCGAGGCGTATCGCAAGGGCGACGTCGACCTGCCGGCGTGGGTGTAGCCGGCTAGTACAGGACGCGGGTCCGGATCGTCCCCTCGATCGCGTCCAGGCGTTTTCGGAGCGTGGCGCTCAGCGGACGGGCGGCGCCGTCGACGTCGATGACCGCGTAGCCCACCTGGCGGCTCGTCTCGAGGTACTGGCTCGCGATGTTGATCTCCGCGTCGGCGAGGACGGCGTTGAGGGCCGCGAGCATGCCGGGAACGTTCTTGTGCGTGTGCAACAGGCGGTGCTTGCCCCGGTGCTCGGGTAGGGAGACCTCCGGGAAATTCACCGCCGTCATCGTCGAGCCGTTGTTGCTGTACTTGAGGAGCTTCGCCGCGACCTCGAGGCCGATGCTCTCCTGCGCCTCGACCGTGCTCCCGCCGATGTGCGGCGTGAGCAGCACGTTGTCGAACCGCCGGAGTGGCGAGTCGAAGCCCTGGGCGTTCGATTCCGGCTCGCTCGGGAACACATCGATCGCCGCGCCCGCAATGCGGCCGCCCTCGAGCGCTGCGGCGAGCGCATCGAGGTCCACGACCTTCCCCCGCGACGCGTTGATCAGGTGGGCCGTCGGCTTCATCTCGGCGAGCTCTCGGGCGCCGATGAGCGTGATCGTCTCGGCGGTATCGGGCACGTGCAGCGTCACGACGTCGGATCGCTGGAGGAGCGTCGCCAGGGACCCCGCCGGTGTGGCGTTGCCCAACGCGAGCTTGGGCTCGATGTCGTGATAGAGGACGCGCATTCCGAGTCCTTCGGCGAGCAGGCCGATCTGCGTCCCGATGTGCCCGTAGCCGATGATCCCGAGGGTCTTTCCGCGCACTTCCGTGGCGCCGGCGACGGCCTTCAGCCACTCGCCGCGATGGGCCGCGGCGTTCCGCTGCGGGATGCCGCGGCACAGCATCACGATCTCGGCAAGCACGAGCTCCGCGACGCTGCGGGTGTTCGAGAACGGCGCGTTGAAGACCGGGATCCCTCGCGCCTCGGCTGCGGCGATGTCGACCTGGTCCGTCCCGATGCAGAAGCAGCCGATGGCGATGAGCTTGTCGGCGGCCTCGAGCACGGTCGCGGTCACCTGGGTACGCGAGCGGATGCCCAGCACGTGCGCGCCCTTGATCTCGTGGCGGAGCTCCTCTTCGGTGAGGGCCTTCGGATGTTCCGTGACGCTCGTGTAGCCGTCGGCCGTGAACGCCTCGGCGGCGCTCGGATCGATGGACTCGAGGAGCAGGACCTTGATCCTGTCCTTTCCGAGCGACGTGAGGGTCAAAGGCACGCCTTGGCGATGACCCGGAGCTGCGCGGGCACGTCGTCCCCGAGCACCTGCAGGCACACGTGGTCCGCGCCGTTCGTCCGGTGCGCCTCCGCCCGGGCCTTCACCGCGCTCACGTCGCCCCACGCGACGATCGCGTCGACGATGGCGTCGGTGCCGCCGTTCGCGATGTCCGCGTCGGCCCACCCCAGGCGGCGCAGGTTGTTCGCGTAGTTGTCCAGCTCGAGGTAGCGCTTCATGTGCCGGCGCGCGATCTCGCGGGCCTTCGTCGGATCCGTCTCGAGGGTGCAGGCCTGCTCGACCGCGAGGAGGGGATCCGGTCCGAGCTCCGCGCGGGCGATCGTGGTGTGCTCGACCGGAACGAAGTACGGGTGCGCGCCCAGCGATCGCTCACCGGCGAGCCGCAGCATCTGCGGCCCCAGCGCGGCGATCACCCGGGGCGGCGGCGGGTCCTTGCGGTTGGGGCCGGTGTACGGCGCCGTATCCATCGCCTCGACATACGCGCGCATCCGCCCAAGGGGCTTCTCGTATCCGCCGCCGATCCGCGCGTCGATCGTCGGCTTGTGGCTTACCCCGATGCCGCAGAGGAAGCGGTCGGCGTATGCCTCCTGCAGCGCGCGCGCGCCGTTCGCCATCGCCACCGGGTCGCGGGCCCAGATGTTCGCGATGCCCGACGCGACGATGAGCGTCTTCGTCGCGGCGAGGAGGATGCCGGCGTGCACGAACACTTCCTTGCTGCCGAGCGACTCCGGGATCCAGAGGGCCTTGAAGCCCAGCGCCTCGATCTCCTGCGCCAGACGCCCCTCGTCCGCCGCGGTCATGCGCTCGAGCTCGAAGCTCCAGACCCCGATCGGTCCAAGGCGGGCAGCGGCCTCTCGTGCGGTCTTCATCGGATGCGCGCATTCTCCCATCCATCAGGCCCTTTCGCTTCGCGATCACGGCTTCGCGTGCCGCATCCGGCGCAGACTGGCGCGCGACGGCCCGCCGGGTCGAGGAGCTGGGCTACGACACGCTCCTGCTGACCGATCACATCACCGCGCAGCTCGCGCCGATCCCGGCGATGGCCGCCGCGCTCGAGGCGACGACGCGCCTGCGCGTCGGCAGCTACGTTTTCTCCAACGACTATCGGAATCCGCTGCTCCTCGCCAAAGAGATCGCGACGCTCGACGTCCTCTCCGGCGGCCGCGTGGAGTTCGGCATCGGTGCCGGCTGGTACCAGCCGGACTACGAGATGCTTGGACTGCCGTACGACCCGCCGGCTACGCGGGTGTCGCGGATGAGCGAAGCCGTACGGCTCATCGACCGGCTGTTCGTCGAAGACTCCGTCGACGCGAGCGGCGCGTACTACACGGTGCATGGCGCGAAGCTGTTGCCCAAGCCGGTCCAGCGGCCTCGTCCGCCGCTCATGATCGGTGCCGGTGGCCCGCGCATGCTGCGCTTCGCCGCGCGACACGCCGACATCATCGCGCTCAACCCGCGCTTCGACGCGAACGGCCAGCCCGTCGTGGCCGACCTCACCGCCGGCGCGCTGGGTCGCAAACTCGCTCGGCTACGCGCGGAGGCCGGCGCGCGACTCGACGGCGTCGAGCTGAACGTGTTCGTCATCGACGCCGCGGTGACGGGCGATGCAGGCTCGCTGTTCGAGTCGGTGGCCACGCGGCTCAAGGCCGCCGCGGCGCACCTTGTCGACTCGCCGTTCTTCCTCTACGGGTCGATCGACGGACTCATCAAGCAGGTCCTGGCGAGGCGCGAGGCGTTGGGCATCACGTATTACGGGCTGCCGGAAAAAGCGATGGAGACATTCGCGCCGCTCGTTGCCGCGCTGCGGGGCCGGTAGCCGGGGTCGGTCAGCAACGCGCGGAGGGCGCGGGGGCATCAGCAGCCCGAAGGCGATCAACGTGATGAGCGCCGCGCTGAGGACACGGCATCGTGGCCCTAGATCCCGTAGCGCTCGGGCTCCCACACCAGACGCAGCTCGCTCGGTGGGGCCATGTATCCAAGGAGCGCGGATGACGCCACGACGGCGGGGCTCGCGAGGTAGCCCTCGCCACCGACACCCATGCGGTTCTGCCAATTCCGGTTGAACGACGTGATCGCGCGCTCGCCCTGCGCGAGGGCGTCATCGCCTTGCCCGAAGCACGGCCCGCACCAGCTCATCCGGATCTGGGCGCCGACGGAGCGCAGGACGTTCGCGACCGAATCGCCGCCCAGCCGCGCGTCCGGGCGCTCGATCGCGTCTTTGACGGAGCCGGAGCCGGGGAACACGACGAAGTCCGTGGCGGCCTTCGTGTGGCCGGCGTCGCGGGCGTCGCGCACGACGAGCGCCGCCTGCATCAAATCGTCGTAGCTCCCGTTCGTGCACGACCCGATGTAGGCCTTGTCGAAGGTGATCCGCTCGGCGGCCACGGTCTCGGCCGCGAACGCGTTGCCCGGCGAGAACGGCTTCGCGATCATCGGCACGACCTCCGACAGGTCGAGCGTCTCGTCGATCTCGTAGCGCGCGTCCTTCCCCGGCCCGGCCAGCGGGTAGGGCAGCGCGATCCCCTTCATGCGGTACCACGCCGCGGTGAGCTCGTCCGCGGCGAAGATCCCGTTCTGCGCTTCGCCCTCGGCCATCATGTTCGCGATCGTGTTGCGATACGCGATCGGCAACTGCCGCCGCTCGTCCACGAACTCGACCGACATGCCCTGGGACTGTGCGGTGCCCCAGCGCTCGAGCAGCTTGAGCACGATGTCCTTGCCGCTCACCCATGGCTGCAGCGCGCCCGTGAACACGACGCGCCGGGCCTTCGACAGCGTCGTGAACACGTAGCCGGTGGCCCAGCCGAACCCGAGGGTGGTCGATCCGACGCCGATGCCCACCGCTCCGTACGCGCCGTACGCGCGCGAGTGGGAATCCGCGCCCGCCACGAACGAGCCCGGATGCACGAGCCCCTGCTCCGGGAAGTAGAAATGGAAGATCCCATCGCCGGGCGTCGCGTAGTACGGCTTGCGAATGCCCAGTTTCTCCGCGAAGGCCTTGCCGATCGCGGTCTGCTTGTCGTCCGCTTCTTTCCGCGTGAACACAAAGTGATCGTTCGCGACCGCGATCTGGCGCGGATGGATGGTGTCGCCTCCGGTGATCTGGTTGAACGTGTGGATCGCGAACGGCGCGGTCCCGTCGGACGCCGGCAGCAGGTCGGCGTACACGCGAAGCGTCGCCCCCGGCAATACGTCGGCGTCCTTGTCAACGCGATGGGCCCACACGATCCGCTCGGTCGTGGTGAGGTGCCGGGCGGTGTCATCGTCCGGCCACTCGATGACCGGCGGTCGGCGGACCGATCCGACGAACTCGCGGCGGCCGATGGTGAAGATCCCGCCCGAGCGGCGGATCTCATCCTCCTTCGCGGTCAGCGGCAGCGGGTCGTAGGTCTTGCCCTGCGTCTCGTTGGTCAAGCGTCGGGTGGACGGCTCGTAGCTGAAGGTGTCGCCGTCCTGGGCGTCATCGACCGCGTCCGGCGCCTGCACGACCTCGAGGCCCAGGTTGAACGCGTTGCGGCGGAAGATGTCGCCCATGTTGTTGCCGCACACGATCACCATCTCGAGGCCGACCTCCTCGGCGACCGCCTTCAGGCCCGCGGGGCTCATCTCCCGGGAGCTGCCGATCGCGAATCGGTCACCGGCGATCACAACGGTTTCGCCCGCATGGACGCGCTGCCGGAAATCGGGCATCAGAAAGCGGAACGAGCCCGCCTTCCAGCGCTCGTCCAGGGTCTCGAGACTCTCGGACACGCAGTCCTTCGCGGGGGTGATCTGGTCCGTGTCGATCGCATCGAGCTTCTTGCCGGGCCGGCGCCCAGAGCGGTCCCAGAAGATGAGCGCGCGGCCCCGGATGGTGTGTTCCGCGCGCGTGGCCTCGGGCGCGACGACGCGGCGCTCGATGTCGGTGATCGCGACCCCCGGCAGCAGCTTCGCCGGCTCGATGCGATGGTGCACGTCGGTCACTGCGGTCAGTCTAGGCGCGCGAGCGCGTTGAGCTCCTCCTCTTCGAGCAATCGATCGGAGGCTTTCGCGGCCGTCATGATGCGATCGATCCGCCCCCGGGACGGAGCGATGCCGCGGTGCTCGAGCCAGAACACGACGTTCGACTCACCGCTCATCGGCCCGACCTCGATGCGCTGCTCGCGTCCGAGCATCGAGGCGGGGACCCCGCTGTACACGCGATCCGCGAGCTCCCGATCGCCGCTGCGCAACGCTTTGACGACCGCTGCGGCGTGCACGCCCGTACCGGTCCGGAACGCGTCGGCACCGAGCGCGGGATAGTTCGGCGGCAAGAAGGCCCCGCAGTGCTCGACGACCAACGCGGTGTATTCGACGAGCGGCTCGAGATCCGTCGAGATCAGATCCCACAGCCGGAGATTCACCAGCAGCTGATCCATGGAGGAGTTCCCGACCCGCTCGCCGATGCCGAGGGCCGTGCCGTGCACCCGATCCGCGATCGCAGTCGCGGTGAGGGCGTTGATCGTCCCGAGGCCGCGATCGTTGTGCCCGTGGTAATCGAGCTTCACGTCGCGCCCCTTGATGATGTCGGTCTTGATGAAGGTCAACAGGTTGCGCACGCCTTCGGGCGTCGCATGACCCACTGTGTCGGATGCGCAAATCCGCTTCGCACCGGCGCCGATGGCCGTCTCGTACAGCATCACGAGCGTGTCTGGATCAGCTCGCGTGGTGTCCTCGGTCACGAACATGACCGGCAGCCCGTTCGCGACCGCACGAGCGACGGAGTCCTCGACCTGCGCCCGCATCGTGTCGAGCGACCATTGCTCGGCCACGCGACGGATCGGGCTCGAGCCGATGAACGCGCACGTCTCGATCGCCACGCCGGATTCCACGGACGCGCGGATGGCGCCCTCGATGTCCGCGGGATGGGTGCGGCATGCCACATTGGGGACCAGGCGCAGCTTCGTCGTCTCCTTCGCCAGCGCGACGATCTCCTCGCGGGCGCGCGCCGACGCGCCGGGGAGTCCGATATCGGCGCTCTGGATCCCGAGCGCGTCCATCAGATGGAGGAGCCGGAGCTTCACCTCGAGCGGCGGATTGCGTACGGACGGGCCCTGCAGACCGTCGCGCAGCGTTTCGTCATCGAGCTCGACGGCGCGGTAGTCCGCCGTCGCGGCTCGGCCGTCGCGGTTCCAGTCGTAGACGAGCGAGTCGAGCGCGGTCATCGCACCGGCCCGGCGAGTCGAGCCGGCACGACGCGGCCGTTCTCCCACGCCAGCAGCGCGATCTCCTGCGGGTCCACGCCAGTGTGTTTCGAGCCGCTGAAGGTGTACGTCGTGGCGATGCCCGCGAATGTACCGCCCTCGATCGCCGTCCGTGTGCGTTCGGGGTCTCCCGCCGGATCCGCGCGCCCCGCCAGCAGTGCCAGCGCGTCGCGCGCGGAGGCCGCATGCGTGCCGAGCCCGGCGGTCGTCGGCCTCCGTAGACCTGGCCATCGCGCTCCGGTCGCTGCGTCACCGAGCCGGCTCGCGTCCACCGCATCGGTCAGGTAGGAGAGGAGGACGATCACGGTCGCATTCGCGTCGGTCGATGGGACGATGCGTTGCGGCTCGAGGTAGCCCTGCGCGGGCCCGGCGAAGAACATGGCCGTGCCGGTGCCGAGGAACGGCCGGGCGCGAGCGGCGAAGGTGTCGCGGACCTCCGGGGCTGCGCTCAGCACGAAGGGGAGCGGCCGCCCGTCGGCGGCGAAGACGGTCCGGAGCGCGAGCTCCTCGCGGCCGGCGGCCAGCGACCCGTTGGTGACGACGATCGCGGGCGTTCCTCGCGATGGCAGCGCGCCGGCCAGCATGCGGGCCAGCGCATCCGGGGTCGGCGCGAGCCCGAACATCCATCTGGCCGCATCGCCCGCGGGCTCCGCGATCGGCATAGTGAACAGGACCGGACGCCGGACGAGCGTGATCGCCGCGCGCAGGCTGTCATCGAGGGTTGCAGGCACGCCCACGACGAACGCATCGGCGTCGCCGCTCTCGGACGCCCGCTTGAGCTCGAGCAGCACGCGGGCGTCGCTGCCCGCCACATCGACGATCCGGAGCGTCACCCGAGGCGTCGAACGCTGCGCATCCACCCACTGCTGCATGGCGTTCCGCTGCAGATCGCCGCGCGGCCCGCGCGCCCCGGACAGGTCGAGCAGCGCGGTGACCGCATACGTCCCCGGCTCGCGTGACGGCGACGGCGTTGGGGACGCCGTCGAGGGCGGGGGAGCGGCGCACGCGCCGGCGAGCAGGATGACTGCGAGGCAGACCCGCAGCACCGGTCTAGGCGCGGGTGCCGCCCGGGATCCCGTCCTTCGCGTACACGTGCTCGAGCAGATCCTCCGCCCGCGGGTCCGGCGCCGCTTCGGCCTCGTCGATGGAGCGCTCGATCTCGGCTGCGATCTCGGTCCGCATCGCCTCGAGCTCGGCCTGCGGCACGTGCTGGGACAGGAGGTAGCCGCGGCCCTTGTCCACGGGATCCTTTTCCTGCCACTCCTTCAACAGGTCCTTGGAGCGGTAGCGGGAGTCGTCGTCGTCGGAGCTGTGCGGCTGGTAGCGATAGCACTTCGCCTCGACGATGCTCGGCCCATCCCCGCGCCTGGCGCGGTCGGCGGCCTCTTTGGTCTTCGCGTACACGTCGAGGACATCGGTCCCGTCGGCGATGAGGCCGGGGATCCCATAGCCGGCGGCGCGGTCGGCGACGTTCGGCACGCTCATCTGTTTCGACACCGGCGTCGAGATCGCGAACAGATTGTTCTCGATCACGAACACGACTGGCAGCTTGTGGATCGCGGCAAAGTTCACGGCTTCGTGGAAGTCGCCCGGGCTCGTCGCGCCATCCCCGCCATACGTGAACACGACCTTGTCCTCTTTGCGCACCTTGATCGCGAGGGCGATGCCCGCGGCCTGCGGGAACTGCGTGGCGATGCAGACCGAGCCGGTGACGATGTTGGCCTCGCGGGAGCTGAACTGATTCACGATCTGCCGGCCGCCGGAGTTCGGATCGGTCGCCTTCGCGAACACCCCGAGGAACTGATCCGTGGCGGTCTGTCCGAGCACCAGCGCCACGCCGACGTCGCGGTAGTACGGATGGACCCAGTCGTGCCCGCGACGGATGGCCCACGCGGAGCCGACCTCGGCGGCCTCGTGCCCATCGGCGACACCAACGAACGCGGCGCGGCCCATGCGGTTCATCTGCATCATCCGCTCGCCGAGCATGCGGACGAGCAACATTGCCCGGTACATCCCCTTGGCGTCGTCGAGCGTGAGCCCGAGCGCCTCGTGCTGTGGCTTCTGACCGGTCTTGGTCACCATCAGCGAGATGCTATCGAGCGGCGGGTCGTCACCGCGACGAGCAGCAGGCCCGCGCCGACCTCGACGCTGCCGCGGCGGCCGGTGAGCTCGTTGCTCACGCCGCGCGTCGAGCCTCGGACGAGGTCCTCGTGCCTGAGCGGGTATCGGAGGCCGTCGGTCGCGACGCCCCGCGCCACCTCGGACAGCGGCTCGAGCGTGACCCAGTCGCCCGGCGCGCCCTCGACCTCGAGGATGCCTGGGCCGAGCAGCGCGCGGAAGGTGGCGTGCTCGGTGAGGAGGACGACGTCGATGGCGGCGTAGTCCTCGTGCGCGAGGAGCATGAGGTTGCCGACCATGTGGTCGAGCCGCGCACCGCCGAAGGCGCCCGCGATGGCGATCTCGTCCGCGCCGCGGTTGACCGCGGCTTCGAGAGCCAGCTCCCCGTCGGTCTGGTCCTTTTCCGTGGGGTAGCGCTCGAGCGTCGCTCCGGCGTGCTCGAGCTCCCGCTGCGCGTCGGTCGAAAGCGCATCCATGTCCCCGACGACCAGATCCGGGCGCCGCCCGGCCGCGGCGAGCCGGTTCGCCCCGCCATCCGCCGCGATGACCACGTCGGCCTCGGCGGCCTGCTTCGCGAGCCAGACGTTGCTCCCGAGGGGATCGCCGTCGAGCACCACGAGCGCGCGCACGATCGAAGCCTACGCGCGCGACCGTGACGCGAACACGCCCGCAAGCCCGATCAGCCATACGCCGAGCACGAGATGCGCCGCGGTGAAATAGGGCTGGGCGAGGGCGTCTGCGAGCGAGCGCGGCATGACGGCCACGAACCCGGGGGAGAATGCCTCGATCGGCACCAGGACGAATGCGGCGAGCCCGAGTCCCGCGGTCACGAGCCCGAAGCGGCGCGGCAACACGCCGGTCTGGGCCCACATCTTTCCGATCATCCACCACCACATCCCAAGGACGAACAGCGATGCCGGACGCACGTCGATGTTGGCCGAGCCCGCGAGGCCCACGGTCGCGACCGCGGCACCGCTGATGGTCGCGAGGATCGCGCCGCTCTGACGGACGGCGGCGTGGCGGACATGGAGCACCGCGATGCCCGGCAGCAGGAAGCCGTACGCGAGCGCCACCAGCGCGTCGTAGAGATACGGATACGCCTGGTCTCCGAACGCGACGATCGCAAGGTGCGCGATCCCGGCGATGGCGGTCCACAGCGCGGCTTTCGCCGTCGCCGCTACTTCGTCTGCGGAGACTTCTTCTGGCCCTTCTCGTCGTACTCGTAGAAGCCGCGACCGACCTTCGCCCCGAGGCGGCCCGCGAGCACCATGCGCTTCAGGAGCGCGGGCGGAGCGACGCTCGGGTCCTTGAACTCGTCGAAGAAGACGTTCGCGACGTGGAGGTTGATGTCGAGGCCGGTGTAGTCGATGAGCTCGAACGGCCCCATGGGATGCCGGAGGCCCAGCTTCACCGCGGTATCGATCTCCTCCACCGTGGCCACACCCTCTTCGAGCGCGCGGATGGCGCCGAGCAGGTAGGGAACCATCAGCCGGTTGACGATGAACCCGGGCGAGTCCTTGCACACGACACCGGTCTTGCCGAGGGAGGTCACGAATGCCCGCAACGCGGTGATCGTGTCGTCGCTCGTGGTCAGCGCCTGCACGATCTCCACCAGCGGCATGACCGGCGCAGGGTTGAAGAAATGCAATCCGGCGAAGCGGTCGGCCCGCTTGGTCGCGGCGGCCATCTCGACGATCGTCAGGCTCGAAGTGTTCGAGGCGAAGATCGTTGCTGGCGGACAGAGCGCATCGAGCGTGCCGAACACGGCGTTCTTGGCCGCCATCTCCTCGATCACGGCTTCGATGATCAGGTCGCAGTCCTTGAGGTCCTCGAGCGCGGTCGTGCCGGTCATGTGCCCGCGCGCGGACGTCGCGTCGTCCTCGGTCATCTTGCCCGACTTGACGATCCGCGCGAGGGACGACTCCACGCGGCCGAACCCGTTGTCGAGAAGCGGCTGTGCGACCTCGCGCACGACCGTGTCGTACCCGGCCTGCGCGCACACCTGCGCGATCCCGGAGCCCATGAGTCCGAACCCGACGACACCGACGCGTTTGATCGCCATGCATGCTCCCCCGAACGCGTATTCGCTCGCGCATTCTAGGCAGCCTTTTTCCGTACGATGGGTCCGTGCCCAAGGCTCCCCAATACGTCGGCCCGGGCGCGGTCGACGTCCAGCTCGACGTGAACCGAGACCGAGTGAGCGTGCATGTGCCGCCGCATCGCACGCTCCTCGACACGCTTCGCGAGACGCTCGGGCTCACCGGGGCCAAGCGGGTCTGCGACGAGGGCACCTGCGGGGCCTGCACCGTGCTCCTGGACGGCGAGCCCGTCTACTCGTGCATGACCCTCGCGGTCGCGTGCGCTGGCCGATCCGTGGAGACCGTCGAGGGGCTGGCGAGCGAGAACGCGCTGCATCCGGTGCAGCAAGCGTTCATCGACCACGACGCGTTCCAGTGCGGGTTCTGCACGCCCGGACAGATCATGTCCTGCGTCGGCCTGCTGCGGCGCAACGCGTCGCCGACGACCGACGAGGTCCTGCGCGCCGTGAGCGGGAACCTCTGCCGGTGTGGCGCCTATCCGAACATCGTCGCCGCGGCGCTCGCCGCCGCGAAGAAGCAGCGCCGATGAACATCAAGGTCGTTCGCACGACGGCGGAGTTCGAAGGCGAATTCACGGAAACGACCGCGCTCGTCGAGGGGAAGGACCTCGCACCGTGGGGCGGCGAAGAGGGGCTCTCGATCGTCGGCGCGCGCGCGACGCGCGTCGACGGGGTCGCGCGCGTCACCGGTCGCGCCCGGTACACCCAGGATCTCTATCTCCCCGGCATGCTCCACGTGCGGATGCTCCGCAGCCCCTACCCCCGCGCTCGCGTCCTCACGGTCGATGCGAGCCGGGCGCTCGCCCATCCGGGCGTGCGCGGGGTGCTGCACCGGTTCAACGCGCCGAAGGCCGCCTTCCGCGGCGAGGAGACGATCTTCCGCGACGAGGTCCGCTTCGCAGGCGACGAGGTCGCGGCCGTGGCCGCGGATTCGGAGGAGCAGGCCGCGGACGCGGTGCGGCTCATCGACGTCGAGTACGAGGTCCTGCCGTTCGTTGCCGATCTGGAAGAGGCGATGCGCGACGGCGCGGTCCGCGTCGATTCGAAGGGCAACGTGTCCGAGTCGGGCAAGCTCGATCGTGGGGACGCCCGGCGCGCCTTCGCCGGCGCGAAGATCGTCGTCGAGTCGACGTACCGGACGTCGACGCAGATCCACAACAGCTTCGAGACGCATGGCGCGGTCGCCCGCTGGGATGGGGACGAGCTGACGGTCTGGGAGTCGACCCAGCACGTCTTCGGCGTCCGCGCCGGATTGCAGGCCGCGCTCAAGATCCCGTACCGGGACATCCGCGTCCTTTGCGACTACATGGGCGGAGGCTTCGGGTCCAAGGGTGGCGCTGGGAAGTACACGATCGTTGCCGCGATGTTCGCGCGCCAGCTCGGGAAGCCGGTGCGCTGCTTCCTCACGCGGGACGAGGAGAACCTCGCCGCGGGCAACCGGTCCGCCACCTATCAGACCGTGAAGATCGCCGCCCGGGGAAAGAAGATTGACGCCATCGAGCACCTCTCGTGGTCGAACTCCGGTCAGGGGCGTTGGGTCGCGGATCCGACCGGCCCGACGAAGGGCCTGTACGACATCCCGAACGTGCGGACGCGCTCGTACAAGGTGGTCACGAGCCTCGGGGCGCTGAGCTCGTTCCGCGCTCCCGGCTACGTCGAGGGGACCTTCGCGCTCGATCAGGCGATCGACGAGCTCGCCGAGCGGATGGGTGAGGATCCCCTCGCACTGCGGCGGCGGCACGCCGCCCGGCAGAGCGATCCGGTCACCGGCCAGCGGTATTCCCTGAAGCGGCTGCTCCGCTGCTACGACATCGGCGAGAAGGAGATCGGGTGGCAGCACCGCAAGCCCGAGGGCACCCGCGGAAGCGCGCCGCACCGCCGCCGCGGATACGGAATGGCGTCGCAGCTGTGGGGCGGCAGTGGCCTCCCGCCGGCGTACGCGACCGTCCATCTCAATCCCGACGGTACGGCCGTGCTTCGCTGCGGCACGCAGGACATCGGCACCGGCACGCGAACGGTGCTCGCCCAGATCCTCGCGGAGGAGCTCGGCATCGAGGTCGGCGACGTGCGGGTCGAGCTCGGCGACACGAACAGCCAGTACTCGCCGATCTCCGCGGGCTCGCTCACGGTGTCATCCGTCGGTCCCGCCGTTCGGCTCGCCGCGCAGGACGCCCGGATGCAGCTGCTGGAAGCGGCGTCGGGGCTCCTCGAGGTGGGCGCGAGCGAGCTGCGCGTCGAAGGTGGGAAGATCGTGAGCAAGGGACGGCGCGTGCCGCTCGGTGAGGTCCTCGGCCAGGTCGACAACTACACCGTGATCGGCAAGGGCTCGCGGTTCCCGAATCCCGAGGGCCTGTCGCTCAAGACGTTCGGCGCGCACTTCGCGCAGGTCGAGGTGGACATCCGTACCGGCGAGGTCATCGTGGAGCACGTCGTCGCGGTGCACGACATCGGCCGCGTGATCAATCCCCTGACCGCGGCGTCGCAGGTCGAGGGTGGCGTGATCCAAGGACTGGGCTTTGTGCTGAGCGAGGAGCGCATCGTGGATCGGCCGACGGGTCGTGTGGTGAATGGGAACCTCGAGGGCTACAAGATCCCGACGGTCCGGGATATCCCGAAGATCACCGTCAAGTTCGTCGACGAACCCGACCCGCGGGCGAACAACATCGGCGCGAAGGGGCTCGGGGAGCCGCCGATCATCCCGCTGCCCGCGGCCATCGCCAACGCGATCGCGAACGCCATCGGGGTCCGCATGCGTACGGCACCGATCACGCGGCAGCGGATCCTCGACGCGTTGAGTCTCCAGTGAAGCCGTTCGCGTATGCCCGCCCACGGGCGATGACCGAGGCGCTCGAGCTCGCGCGCAGTGGCGCGACGGTGATGGCCGGAGGGACGGACCTCCTCGGGCTGATGAAGGACGGCATCGCCGCCCCTGACCGCATCGTCGACATCCGCGGCCTCGAGCCTCTGCGGGGCTGGGCCCGGGTCACGGGCAAGGGCGTCCGCATCGGCGCGCTCGTGCCGCTGGTCGAGCTCGAGAACGCGGCCGCGCTGGAGAAGCTCATGCCGATCGTCGCAGAAGCGCTGCGTCCAGCCGCCACGCTGCAGCTCCGGACCATGGGCACCGTCGGCGGCAACCTGCTGCAACGCAACCGGTGCTGGTACTTCCGCGACGAGGCCTACCCCTGCTGGCTCAAAGGCGGGGTCCGGTGCTTCGCCATCGACGGCGACAACCGGCAGCACGCCATCGTGGGTGCCGAGGAATGCGTCGCGGTCGCGCCGTCGGACCTGGCCCCCGCGCTGATCGCGTACGACGCGACCGTGTCGCTGACCGGATCGCGGGGTCTTCGGACCATGCCGCTGGCCGATCTCTTCGTGACGCCGCACGGTCGGGTGCGTCGCGAGCACGCGATCACCCCGGACGAGCTCATCGTGGAGGTCCGGATCCCCGAGAACGCGTTGGCCCGCCGCGGCACGTTCGAGAAGGCGATGGAGCGGAAGGCCTGGAGCTTCGCGCTCGTCTCGGCGGCGGTCTCGGTCAAGGTCATCGGCGGGGTCGTCCGGGATGCGCGCGTCGTGCTCGGCGGCGTCGCGCCGGTGCCGTGGCGCGCGCGCGACGCCGAGAAGCTCCTTGAGGGAAAGCCGCTGGACGACGCCACCTGCCAGGCCGCGGCGGACGCTGCGCTCGAGAAGGCGGAGCCATTGAAGGACAACGGCTACAAGGTCCCGCTCGCGCGCGAGCTCGTGAGGCGCACCCTTCGCCGACTCGCATGACGAGCGATGCCGAGCTCATTCGGATCGAGCTCGAGAACCAGCTCACTGTCGCCCGCGCGTTCCTGGCCTCAGGCGACGATCTGGCACGGCGGTACGGCACGTCGGTCGATGAGGTCGCGGGCATCGCCTGCTCGCGTTGCGCGGTCTGGGACTACCAGCTCTTCAATCGTGCGGTCGGCGCGTCGATCCTTGCGCCGCTGGATCGCGCGGGCATCGGGGCCATCGTTCGGCACTACGCGGCGCACGCGAGTCCGGCGTGCATCGAGGTGTACGAGTCGATCACGCCGCCGGACCTGCTGACGGCGCTGGAAGCCGCCGGCTTTTCGAACTCCGGCCATGGATATGAATCGCACGTGCTCGAAACGGACGCGGCGGTGGACGTCTCGATCGACGGTGTCGTGGTCAGGTCGTGCGAGCCACCGGAATTCCGGCGTTTCGCGGAGCTCGTGCGGGACGGATTCGGATTCAGCGATGGAGGCCCGATCGGAGATTTCGTCGCGGACCTCACGGTGGCCGGCCTGCACACGATGGGGCCGGACGGCCGAGCGTTCATCGCCTCCGTCGGCGCAGAGGACGCCGGGACCGGCGAGCTCGTTCTCACCGACCACGTTGCGGGCTGCTACTCCGGCACGGTGGCCGAGCGGTTCCGCGGACGGGGGATCCAGAAGGCCCTGATCGCGGCGCGGGTGCGCCAGGGGCTCGCGCGTGGAAAGCGGATCTTCATCTCGCAGACCGATCCGGATTCCCCGAGTGGTCACAACCTGCACGACCTCGGATTCCGGACGCTCTATCGCGCGGCCTGGTTCACCCGGCCGGCGTGACCACGCTCGCGCGCGCCGTCAACGACAACTTCATCGTCGCGCAGCGCCTCTGGACCGGGAGCGATCCGAAGCTCGCGCGGCGGTACGGCCTCGCCAACGCGGCCCGTCGGGGGATCGTGTGCTTCAGCGCGATGTCGTTCCCCGAGCCGTTCGGCGACCTCGCGGTCGGCTTCGGGATGCACCGGCCGCCGACGCGGACCGCCCTTGACGCGGTGCTGGCGCACTACGCCCAGCTGGGCCTCCCGGCCCGCATCGCGGTGCTCGGCCGCCTCGCGCCCGCGTCCGTCGCGCCGCTGCTGCGCCGCGCCGGGCTCCACGAAGCCGATCCGGCGTACAACATCTTCGTGCGCGCTGGCCGCGCGCTTCCCGACCAGACGGTCGCACCTGACGTCGCGATCGACCGCGTCCCGAGGCGCGATGCCGCGACCCTGTCGCGCCTTGCGCGGTCGGGTTTCGGTGGGGGACCGTCGGCGGAGTACTTCACCCGCACCCGCATCGCCATGCTGCGCTCGCATCCGCGGACGGCAATCGCGGTTCGCGCGAGCCGTGGCGGTAGGCCGGCCGGCAGCGGGATCGTCATCGTGTCGTCGAGGGCGGCGAGCCTGTGGTCGGGCAGCGTGCTGCCGGCGCATCGGGGCCACGGCATCCAACGCGGGCTGATCGCCGCGCGCGTGCGTATCGCGCTCCAGCGCGGCGCGCGGGTCTGCTTCTCGCTCGCCGAACCGGACGGCCGCTCGGCTCGCAATCTGCGCGCGATCGGCTTCCGGGACCAGGGACCGCTGCGCGTGTTCACGACGTGATCGACCTCACCGCCACCCAGGCGCGCACGCTCGCCCTCCACGCGCAGGGCTTCATTGGCCCGCGCGACCCCGACGTCCCAACGATGCTCCGCCGCGTCGGAGCGGTGCAGCTCGACACGATCTCCGTCCTCGCGCGCTCGCACGAGCTCGTGGCGTATGCGCGGCTTGGCCCCGTCGGACGCGACGCTGTCGAAGCCGCGTACTGGGGAGGCCGGCCGGCGCGCGCGTTCGAGGGCCTCGCCCACGCGTACTGCATCCTGCCGATGGAGCTCTGGCCGCACCTCGCAGCGCAGCGACGGCTAAGCGCGCGGCGGATCCATCCCCGCAGGCCGCCCGAGCAGCGCGCGATGCGCAAGGTACTCGCGGCGCTGAAGGCGCGCGGGCCACTGACCGCGTCCGATCTCGGCGGCTCGCGGAGCAAGGCGCCGCGTCCGGAGAACGTCTGGTGGCACTGGTCCGCCGAGAAGATCGCGCTCGAGCGCCTCTTGGCCCTCGGCGAGGTCGTCTGCGTCGATCGGCAGGCCTGGCGCCGCGTGTACGACCTCGCGGAGCGCGTGGTCCCGAAGCGGCTCCGCGACAAGGACGAGGACGACGCGACCTGCCACGCCGCCCTCCTTGGGCTCGCCGCCGACCGCCTCGGCGTCGGGACCCTCCTTGACCTCCGCGGCTACTTCGGCTGGATGGGGGTCAGCCTGCCGGCCACGCGCGCCGCCATCGCCCGCGCGAAGCTCGTTCCGGTGACCGTGCGCGGGTGGGACGCCGAGGCCTGGGCATCACCGCAGGCGCTGCGCGCGCTCGCTGGCGGCATCCGGGGCGCCCACCGCACCTCGCTCATCTCGCCGTTCGACTCGCTGATCTGGGACCGGCCGCGCACCGCGCGCATCTTCGATTACGCGCATAAGTTCGAGGCATACGTGCCGGCCGCCGATCGGGTGCACGGCTACTTCGTGATGCCGGTCCTGGCCGGAGCCAAGCTCGTCGGGCGCGTCGATCCGGGCCGCAGCGGCACGACGCTCGTGGCGAAACGCGTGAGCGGAGAACCGGCTGCGGCCGCGCACGTCGCCCGGGCCCTCGTCGAGGCCGCGCGCTGGGTCGGGTGCGACGACGTGTCGGTGACCGAGGCCCGGCCGGCGCCGTTCAAGGCCGCGTTGCGCGCCGCGCTGAAGACCCGGCGGTGACCGCGTTCGCGCTCGCGCTGGTGCTCGCATCGGCGGTGGCGCACGCGACCTGGAATCTCTTCGCGAAGCGATCAGGCGGCGGTGTGCCGTTCCTCTGGCTCGCGCTCACGCTGTCCATCCCGCTGTATGCCCCGATCGCGGTCGCGGTGGTGCTGCTGAGCGGCGCGCACATCGGTCCGGTCGAGGTCGCGTGGATGGGCGTCAACGGCGCGCTCAACGTCGCGTACTTCATCTTCCTGCAGCGCGGGTACCGGGCCGGCGATCTCTCCATCGTGTACCCGCTCGCCCGAGGGACCGGTCCGGTGCTCGCGACCATCGGCGCCATCGTCATCTTCGGCGAGCGGCCCACGCCGCTGGCGATCGCCGGCGCGGTCTCGATCGCCGTCGGTGTGTTCGTGCTCACCGGCGATCCCCGCAAGCTGCGCAAGCGCGGCGTGGGGGCGGCCGTGACGTACGCGCTGCTCACCGGCGTCACGATCGCGACGTACACCCTGTGGGACAAGCGCGGCGTCAGCGTGCTGCTCATCCCGCCGGTGCTGTACGAATGGGGATCGAACGTCGCCCGATGCCTGATCCTCACGCCGTTCGCGGTGCCGCGGTGGGCCGAGGTGCGTCGCGAATGGGCCACCAACCGCACCGCGGCCCTCGTGGTGGCCTCGCTGTCGCCGCTCGCCTACATGCTCGTGCTCACCGCGCTCGCGATCAGCCCGGTCAGCTACGTCGCGCCGGCCCGTGAGATCGGCATCCTGCTCGGCGTGTTCATCGGCGCACGCACGCTCGCGGAGACCGACGTCGGTCGAAGGTCCGTCGCCGCGGCGCTGATGGTAGGGGGGGTCATCGCGCTCGCACTCGGGTAACCTCAGCCGCCGATGAGCGAAGGACTGCTGCTCGAAGCCCAGCGCGTGGAGCGCACCATCGCGCGCATCCGCTGGGGCGCGGCGGCCATCGACATTCTGCTCGGCCCGTTCTTTCCGAACCTCTGGCTTCCGGGCGTGTTCATCCTCGGGCTCGCCATCGTCGGCTACGGACTGGTCGTGCTTCGCGCGTCCGGGCGGGCGACCTCCCTTGAGCGGCATCGGGGGATCTCCGCGGCGTCGTTCGCCTGCGACCTCACGGTCCTGGTGGCCGCGATGTTCCTGTTCTCGAGCGACCCGGGCTGGATCACGTACCTGATCGCGACCGTCGTCATCATCACCGGCGGGTTCCGCTTTGGGTCGGTCGGGACCTGGAGCGCCTCGATCGTGAGCTCTGTCGCGTACGCCGCGATCGTGGTCTTCCGCCAGCTCGCCTTCGGCTTCGTCACCCCTCCCGAGCGCGCGCTGTTCACCGTATCGGTCTTCGCCCTGGCCGCCGTCCTGATGGATCGCGGGCTGCGCGAGCTCCGCCAGCTGCGCGACGAGCGCGAAGGGCTGATCACCAGTCTCACCCGACGGATCGCGGAGGATTCCGCCCTCGAGCAGGTGATGCGCATCGTCGCGGGCATTCCGTCCGCGGACGCGATCATCCCCGCGGTCCTCCGCGCGAGCCGCGACGTCCTGCGCTTCGACCGGGCGACCGTCTTCGTGGCCGACGAGGAGCTCGGCGAATACCGGCCGCTCTACCGCCTGGCCGCCGACGCCATCTCCGAGGCCGTGCCCGCGCCCCGGCTCAAGCTCGGCGAGGGCCTGCTCGGGGCGGCAATGCGCGCCGAGTCGTCGCTCCTGGTCCGCAACCTGGTCGCCGACCCGCGATACGTGTCCGTCCGGCCCAACGAGGCGCCGCGTTCGGTCGTCCTCGTGCCCCTGCGCGTTCGGGGACGGGCGGTCGCGGTGTTCTCGCTGTCGCGCGCGCTCCCGGATGCCTTCGGCGCGGACGACGTGCGCCTTGCCGAGACGGTCGCGGGCCTGGTCGCGCAGGTCCTCGAGAACGAGCGGCTCTTCGCCGAGGCGAGCCAGGCCGAGGCGCTTCGGACAGCCGACAAGCTGAAGGACGAATTCCTCGCGACCATCAGCCACGAGCTGCGCACGCCGATCACCGTGATCGCCGGCTCGCTCGACCTGCTAGCCCAGGGCCGGGCCAACGATACGCAGCAGCTGATCGCGCAGGCGCGGCGGCACGTCGAGCGGCTCGATCGCACCGTGCAGGACCTGCTCGACCTCGCGCATCTGCAGGAGACGAACATCGAGCTCGAGCGCGAATACATCGCCCCGGCGGTGCTCCTGAACGAGGCGGCCGCGGCGCACGGCGTCCTCGCCGCGCAGCGCGGGCAGGGGATCGCGGTCACCGATGTCGGCGCGCCGCCGCTCGCGTACGTCGACCGCCGCCGGATGCAACAGGTCCTCGGGAACCTGGTCTCCAACGCGATCCGCTACGCCCCGGCGCAGAGCACCATCCGCCTCGGCGCGACCGCCGTCGACGGGCGCCTGCGGTTGACGGTCAGCGACGAAGGCACACCGATCCCTGCGGCGGAGCGCCAGCGACTGTTCGACAAGTTCTACCGCCGCCCGTCGCACCGCGACACGCCGGGCGGATCCGGCCTCGGCCTGGCGATCGCGAAGTCGCTCACGGAGCTGCACGGCGGCACCGTCCTCGTCGAGGATCACGCGCCGGCCGGCAACACCTTTGTGATCGAGCTTCCGATCTGAAGATCCTCATCGTCGATGACGAGCCCGACGTGGCGGCCCTCGTGAAGATGGGGATCGCCTATCAGCGGCCGGACTACGAGATCGTCGAATGCCACAGCGGGGCGGAGGCCCTCGAGCGAGCGGCGCGTGAGCCGTGGGACCTCGTGATCCTCGACCTCACGATGCCGGGGCTCGACGGCTTCACCGTGCTCGGCGCGCTTCGCGGCGGCGGGAGCGACGTTCCGATCATCGTGCTCACCGCGCGCGACGCGGAGCACGATCGGGTGCACGGGCTCGAGCTCGGCGCCGATGACTACGTCACGAAGCCGTTCAGCCACAAGGAGCTCGTCGCGCGCATGGACGCGGTGCTGCGGCGCTACCGGGCGCGCAGCGAGTCGACCCGGGCACACGACCTCGTCCGGGGCCCGCTGCGCATCGACTTCGCGCAGCGCGCGGTCACCGTGAACGGGCGAGCCGTCGCGCTCACGCCGACGGAGTACAACCTGCTGTTCCAGCTCGTGACGAACGCCGGGCGCGTGATGACCCACCGCGATCTGTTGAAGTTGGTCTGGGGTGAGGAGTACCGGGAGGAGGTCCACTACCTCAAGGTGTACGTGGGACGTCTCCGTACGAAGCTCGAGCGGGACCCCGCCAAGCCGGAGCTCATCCTCACCGCTCGCGGGGTCGGCTACCAGTTCCCGGCGGGCTAGTGCCGCCGCGCCACGTCGGCGCCCTCGATCGCGAGGAGCCGCCGCTTCACATCGAGGCCGCCGGCGTACCCGACGAGCGATCCATTCGATCCGACCACTCGATGACAGGGCACGACGATCGGGATCGGATTCTGGTTCAGGGCTCCGCCCGCGGCGCGTGAGGCCTTCTCGTTCCCGGCGCGGCGGGCGACCGACTGGTACGTGCTCACCGCGCCGAACGGGATCTTCGCGGTCGCGGCCAGGACGCGGGCCTGGAACGGGGTGAGGCCCGAGAGATCGACGTCGACGTCGAACGCGCGTCGCTTGCCGTTGAAGTACTGATCCAGCTCGCGAGCCAGCGCCGCCGAGCGCTTCGGGTCCGGTACGACGCCCGGGCCGTACACGCGCACGAGCCGCCGCAGCTCGGTCTCCGACGGCTCGCTCCCGTAGTGGATCGTGGTGACGCCCTTCGGGCCGATCGCGACCCACAGCGGTCCGAGCGGCGATCCGAGCACGTCGTAGCCCACCGTCGCCAGCCCTTCCTTCTTCGCCTTCGCGAGCAGTCGCTCGCGCGCATCCGCCATCAGCACATCCATCGTCATCTCTAGGCCACCGCCGCTTTCACTTTCTTCAACGCTTCGCTCACTCGGGCCCGCGCTGCTTCCTCGCTGCACTCGAGCGCCGCCGCGATGTCCGCATAGCCGAGGTCCTGCATCTTGCGGAGGACGAACGCCGCACGCTGGCCCGCCGGCAGGGTCTCGATCGCAAGCGTGAGATCCGCGAGCATCACGTCGTCGCGGGCCGGCGCCGCGAGAGCGAGATCGTCCACGTTCGCGACGATGCGCTTCGACCGGCGCTCGCGATCGATCGCCCGGTTCGTCGCGATCTTGTACAGCCACGCGCGCTCGTTGCCGCTCCGCGGAGGGAGCCACGCCCGGAACGCCGCGAGGAAGGTGTCCTGATAGAGGTCCTCCGCGTCGGCCCGTTGGCCGGATAGTCGCAGGGCATACGCGAACAGCTCGCGCTCGTGGCGCTCGAGCAGTTGGCCGAAGGTCAGCGGATCGTTCTGCACGCTCGAAGATGGAACGCCGGACCTACCTCGGACGTGAGACCGCCCGCTCATAGATGTCGTCACCCAGGCGCAACGGGCGTCCGCTGCCGCCAAATCGCTCCATCGACAGCTCCGCGAGGACCGAGAGCGCGATCTCGGCCGGGGTGCGGCCACCCAGATCGAGCCCGACAGGGGCGTGCACGGAGCGGATCCGCTCCTCCGGCAGCCCCTCATCGCGGAGCATCCGCTCGATGAGGATGGTCTTGCGCTTGCTGCCCAGCAGCCCAACGTACCGCGCGCGCGTCGCGATGGCCGCGCGCACGCAGTGCGCGTCCAGCTTGTGGCCGCGGGTCGCGACGACGATGAACGCGTTCCACCCGATCGGCAGCGAGCTCAGGGCGTCGACCATGTCCGCGCGCACCACCTCGACGCCGTCCGGGAACCGGGCCTGCGCAGCGAACTCCAGCCGGTCGTCGATCACGGTCACGTCGTAGTCGAGGCCGTGCCCGAGCTTCGCCAGCGCAAGCCCGACGTGGCCCCCGCCGACGACCACCATGTGCGGCTTCGCGACGATCGGCTCCACCAGCAGCTCCGTCGCATCGTCAAGGGGCGTCGTCCGCGCCGTGCCGCCGGCCATGGCCTCGAGGGCCATCGTCCGCGCGCGCGCATCGAGTGTCGGATCACCGAGCGTGCCACCCGATGCGCCGCTCTGCTCGACGTACAGCCGGCCCGCGGGCACGAGGATGCGTCCGTCCTTTCGAAGCAGGGTCGCGAGACCGATGGGCGTGCCTGTCGAGGACGCCGCCAGCACGTCACCGAGCAGGTCGCGGCCGCCGATGGTCAGCGCACCAGCGCCCGGCTCGATGTGGATCCACATCGTGCCGCCACAGACGAGCCCGGTGTCCCAGGCCAGCTCCTCCGTCAGCTCGTACTCGCGGAGCGACGAGCCACCTTCGTCCAGGACCCGCTTCGCTTCGGCGAATGCGTCGCCTTCGACGCAGCCGCCGCCAAGGGTCCCGTACGTGCGGCCGAGGTCGTCGACGATCATCTTTGCGCCGACGACCTGAGGGGTGGACCCAACGGTGCGCACGACCGTGGCCACGGCGAACGGCCGACCCTCACGGTCGAGCTCCGCCATGCGCGCGTACAGCTCTCTCACTCGGTCAAGTCTCCCACGACGTCAACATCCCGCACCACGCCGCGGTCCTGCACGTCCAGGTCGACACGTTGCTCCGGATGGCGCTTCAGGATGTCGTGCAGCGTGATCGTCGGCTCGGCGGCGCGGATCTCGTCACGAAGCGCAGGTGGCAGGATGACCGGATGGCCACGCTTTCCCTGATGTCGCGGTGACACGATCGCCGGCCGTGACCTGAACAGCTCGAGCAGGGCGCTAACGGTGCTGTTCTGGACGAACGGCATGTCCGCAGGCTGCACCAGGAGCGCATCACCCTCCGCTTCGGCCATCCCCGCCTGGATCGACGAGAACATGCCGCGTGACGGGTCCGGGTTGACGACGGTCCAGACGCGGGGATCGTTGAACGCGTTCACGTCGTGCTTCAGATCCTCCGCGTCGGGGGCGACGACGACCACGATCTGGTCCACGCCGCCGTCAAGCAGCGCGGCGATGGTGCGATCGAGCAGCGGCTCACCGTCGACCGGAGCGAGGAGCTTCTTGCCGCCGAACCGCTCGGCGCTGCCGGCCGCGGGCACGACCGCGACGCTGCGCATCAGCTCTGCCGCAGCGACGTGATCGCCCGGACGGCGAGGACCGGAACGGACTTCTTGCGCTGCGCGATCGTGCCCGAGGTGTTGTCCATCGGGCGCGCGATCTTGTGGGCGGCGGCGGCTGCGGCGGCGATGGCGTCGTCCTCGAGCTTCGACCCGATGAGGGCGGTCGCGGCCGCATCCACCAGCAGGGGACGCGATCCGACAGCGGTCATCGCCACGCGTGCTTCGGCGACCACGCCGCCATCCATCCGGACCGCCGCGGCGATGCCGGCGATCGGGAAGTCGAACGAGCTCCTGTCGCGCAGCTTCAGGTACGTGCTGCGCCAGCCGTCGGACGGCGGCAGGAGCACGTCGGTCACGATGTCGTCGCGCCCGATGGTCAGGTGGCTGATCCCATCCTCGCGGTACATGTCGGCGAGGGCGATCGTGCGCTCCCCCGCGGCGTTGACGACGCGCACGCTCGCACCAAGCGCGAGCAGCGCGGGTACGGTGTCCGCGCTCGCGACCGCGAGACACCGCGGGCTCGACGGGGCGACCCGGCAGACGACCGTCGGATCGGTCTTCATGCACATGCCCTCGGCCATGCGCCAGAAGAGCGACTGGTCGTACCAGTTGCAGCGCGTGTCCAAGCAAAGGTTCCCGCCGATCGTCCCCATGTTCCGGAGCTGCGGCGTCGAGATCGCCAGTGCTCCGTGGGCCAGCGCTCGATACGAGGTCCGCACGCGCGCGTCGGCCGCGACCGCGGTGAGGGTCGCCCCGGCGCCGATGGTCAGGCCGCGCCCGTTGTGGATGGCCCTCGGGAGCGCGTGACCAATGGCGATGAGCGTCGCCGGAGTGAACTGGCGCCGCTTCATGTTGGGATAGAGGTCCGTCCCACCCGCCACGAGCATGACCGTGATCCCGGGCGTTCCCGTCTTGGCGGCGTCCTGCTCGGCGGCCCGGTGCTCGCGCAGGAGGAGCGCCGCGTCCTCGATCGTCGCGGGCTGGTGAAGGTGGAACCGCGGGAGCCTAAGCATCGCGCTTCCGTTCGCGCGCATCCGTCGACGCCGAGAGCCGGCGCAGCGCGGCCTTGGGATCGCGGCCGCTCCCGAGTCCCGTGGGTCCGACCCGGTCCTTCTTCTTCGCGAGGGCATCGAGGATCTTGTCCGGCGTGATCGGCGTTTCATCGAAACGCACCCCGATCGCGTCGTACACCGCGTTCGCGATCGCCGGGATCACCGGATTGAGCGGGCCCTCGCCGGCCTCCTTCGCGCCGTACGGTCCTTCGGCGTCGACGGTCTCGACGATGATCGCTTCGAGCACCGGCGTGTCGAGCGACGTCGGGATCTTGTAATCGAGCAACGACGGCTTCTTGTGCAGTCCGCCGCGGAAGACCTGCTCCTCGCCGATGATCTCGCCGTAGCCCATATAGGCCGAGCCTTCGATCTGGCCCTCGACGTTCGCCGGGTTCAACGCCCGGCCGCAGTCGTGCGCCGTGACCAGCCGGTCCACCGTGAGCTGTCCGGTCTCGCGATCGACCGTCACCTCGGCGACGCAGGCCTGGTAGGAGTAGGCCGGCGTCGGACCGACCCCGGCGCCCTTGAACGAGCCACCGATCCCCTTTGGCGGCGTGTACCAGCCGGCGGCCGACAGGGTCCCGAAACGCGCCTCGGCGAGCATCGCGATCTCGGTGAACGTCTTGAAGGCGTCCGGGTCGTCGTGGTCGTAGAAGCGGCGGAACGCACACGCCACGCGCTCGACCGGAATGGCGAGCTGCTCAGCGGCCACGATCGCCAGCTGGTCGCGCAGCTTCATCGCCGCGTCCTTCGCCGCGTTGCCGGCCATGAACGTCACCCGCGAGCTGTACGACCCGAGGTCGACCGGCGCGAGCGACGTATCGCCGGACACGACCTGGACGTCCTCCGGCAGCACGCCGAGCGTCTCGGCGGTGATGCTCGCGAGCATGTTGTCCGAGCCCTGACCGATCTCGGCGGTGCCGCAATACACGGTCACGCCTCCGCCGCGGTCGATCTTGACCGTCGCCCCGGAGTGGGGCATCTCGTTCCAGTAGATCGGCAGGCCCGCGCCGGAGATGTACGCGCTGCCCGCGATGCCGATGCCCTTCCCTGGCGGCAGCGTCCCGCGCTTCTGGCTGAAGCTCGTTCGGCGGCCGGCCCGCTCCAGGCATTCGCCGAGCCCCATGGTCGTGATCCGGAGGTCGTTCACCGTCCGGGACCGGGCGGGCTGCAGGATCCCGAGGCGGTATTCGAGCGGGTCGAGTCCGAGGTCCTCCGCGATCTTGTCGAGCTGCGCCTCGAACGCGTAGCGCGGCTGGGTCGTGCCATGTCCCCGCTTCGGACCGCACGGAGGCTTGTTCGTGTACACCCGCACCCCGTCGAACTTGTAGGCCGGCACGCGGTACGTGACCGTGAGGAGGGCGCCGGTGTAGTACGTCGTCGCGATCCCGTACGACGCGTATGCGCCCCCGTCGAGCCAGCTCTGGAAGTGCACGGCGGTGATCTCGCCGTCCTTCCGAACGCCGGTCCGGAGATGCATCTTCACCGGATGGCGACCTCGGTGGGCGTAGAAGACCTCCTCGCGGTCGAGGGTGAACTTCACCGGGCGCTTCGTGCGGAGCGCGAGGAGGCAGGCCGCGAACTCGTGCGCGAATGGATCGCTCTTGCCGCCGAACGCCCCGCCGTTGGGCGTGGCGATCACCCGGATCCGGGAGCGCGGGATCCCAAGCACCTTCTCGAGCTCGCGATGCAGGTAGTGCGGCACCTGCGTGCAGGTCCAGAGCGTCACGCTGCCGTTCGCCTCGCCGCTCGCGACACAGCTGTGCGTCTCGATCGGCGCGTGCGTGTTGCCCTCGAAGAAGAACCAGTCGTCCCGGGTGTGATCAGCCGCGGCGAATCCGGCTTCGAGGTCGCCGAAGCTGAGGTGGACCTCCTTGAAGACGTTGCCCCGCTTGCTTTCGTCGTGGATCTTCACGTCGTCGCGGGCGAGGGCCTCGTCGATCGTCAGGATCGGCTCGAGCGGCTCGTACTCCACGCGGATGCGCGACAGCGCCTCGAACGCGGTGTCCTCATCCAGGGCTGCGACGGCAGCGATGGGCTCACCCACGTAACGGACCTTGTCCACCGCGAGCGCCGTCTCGTCCTGGGTCGAGGGCATGATGCCCATCTTCTCGGGCATGTCTGCGCCGGTGACGACGGCGACGACGCCGGGGTAGGCGAGCGCCCGTGACACGTCGACTGTCTTGATGCGCGCGTGCGCCTGGGTCGAACGGAGCAGCCGTCCGTAGAGCATCCGCGGGAGCACGATGTCGTCGGCGTACTTCGCCTGTCCGGTGAGGTGAGCCCACGCGTTCACCTTGGGCAGGCGCCGGCCGAGGATCGAGAGGTGCTCGCTCACGTGGCCTGTTCCATCAGCGGGAGGTGCCCCAGGGCGATCACGTCCTTCCACTGCTGCGCATCGCCCTCGGTGAAGACCGCCGCCTCCGCCACGATCTGCGCGCCGGCCCGATCCATCAGATCGCGCATCGCGTGCAGCGTGCTGCCCGTGGAGACCACGTCGTCCACGATCGCGACGCGCTTCCCCGCGCAGAGCTCGCGATCCTTCGCGTCGAGGAAGATGGTCCGCGGATGCCCGGTGGTGATCGACTGGAGCTTCGACTCGAGCGCGTCACCCATATACGAGACGTAGGTCTTGCGGAGCACGAGGTATGGCAACTCGAGGAGCGACGCGATCTCGTACGCCAGCGGCACGCTCTTCGTCTCGGTCGTGACGATGATGTCGGGCTTCGACCAGTGCAGCCGCGCGGCGAGCTCGCGCCCAGCCGCCTTGGTCATCTCGATGTCCCCAAGGATGTTGAACACGGCCAATCGCACCCCGCTCGGCACGGTGATGATCGGCAGGTCGCGAGTGAGGCCGGCGACCTCTACGCGGTGCGTGCGATTCACGCCTTCGCCGCCCGCTCGATCGCCTCGTAGATCGCCGTGTAGCCGGTGCAGCGGCAGAGGTTGCCGGCGATGGCGTGCGCGATCTCGTCACGGGATGGGCGCGGATTCGCGTCGAGGAGGGCCTTGGCGCTCATGAGCATGCCGGG
>JALZAB010000111.1 GCA_030948585.1 Chloroflexota bacterium | reverse complement strand
CGTAGTCCCAGGCGCTGATCGGCGGCGGCTCGATGCCGTTGGCGCCCAGGATCGTGGTCGCCTGGGTACGGTGCTCGTTTCCGTGGTGAACAAGCTGCGCGAGGATCACGCCGACGGTCGATTCGCGGCCCTGACCCGTGTTGACGTGACGGGCCGGGTCATCGGCCGACGCGATCACCAGCTCGCGTACCCCGACCGCCCGGGCGGTCGCCAACAGGTCTTCCAGGGAATGCCGCTCCGTTCTGCGAATGCGTACCGGGCCAAGCACCACGCCCGTGATCAGCTCCACGTACCACTGCTCGGCACCAACGAGGTGCTGGAGGGTCCCGTTGAGCGCGCCGTAGGTGCCGATTGCCTCCGCCTCGAGCACCGCTGGCTCGAGGCCGCGACAGAACTCGATCAGCGTCAGGTTCGCCCAGGTGTTGTGCCGGAGCACATGGTCGAGCGGATGCGCGCTCGCCACTACGTTTGGAAGAGCGGGCTGCCGCGCTTCAGGAACTTGCCGCGGCCCTTCTTCCCGAGGAACTTCCCGTCGGCCACGATCACTTCGCCGCGCGACAGGACCGTCGTCGGCTTCCCCGTCACGGTGCGCCCTTCGTACGGGTTGTAGTCCACGCGCATGTGGTGGGTCTTTGCCGACAGCGTCTGCCTCGCCTTCGGGTCCCAGAGCACGATGTCCGCGTCGCTGCCGACGGCGATGGTCCCCTTCCGCGGGAACAGGCCCATGATCTTCGCCGGCGTCGTCGCGGTGAGCTCGACCCAGCGGCTCGCGGTGATCCGTCCGGCAACGACGCCGCCGTCGTAGAGCAGCGCCATGCGCGTCTCGACCCCGGGCGCGCCGTTCGGGATCTTCGAGAAGTCGTTGCGTCCGAGCTCCTTCTGCTTCGGCAGGCCCTGGAAGCCCTCTTTCATGCAGAACGGGCAGTGGTCCGTCGACACGACCTGCAGATCGTTCCGCTGCAGGCCCTTCCAGAGCTCGGCCTGATGCCACTTTTCACGGAGCGGCGGCGACATCACGTACTTCGCCCCCTCGAATCCGGGCTCCTCGTAGTTGTCGTAGCTGAGGAAGAGGTACTGCGGGCAGGTCTCGGCATATGCGGGGAGGCCGCGGTCGCGGAACAGCCGGACCTGCTCGAGGGCCTGCGCCGCGGACAGGTGGACGATGTACAGGGGCACGCCGCCGGCCATCTCCGCGAGCCTGAACGCCCGGCCGGTCGCCTCGCCCTCGGCCTCCGGCGGGCGGGTGAGGGCGTGCCACTTCGGCTGCGTGTGCTTCGCGGCCAGCGCCTTCTTGACCAGCACGTCGATGACGCCGCCGTTCTCGGCGTGCATGCAGATAAGCGCGCCGATCTCCGCGCTGCGCACGAGCGCCTTGAAGATCGAGGCGTCGTCGACCATGAAGACACCCGGGTACGCCATGAACAGCTTGAAGCTGGAGATGCCGTCTTTGACCATGGTCTCCATCTCGCGGAGCACCTTGTCCGAGACGTCGCGCACGATCATGTGCAGCCCGTAGTCGACGACGGCTTTGCCGCGCGCCTTCTGCATCCAGATGTCGCGGGCCTTCTCGAGCGGCTCGCCGAATCCCTGCACGGCGAAGTCGACGATCGTCGTGGTCCCGCCGAACGCCGCCGCGGTCGTCCCACTCTCGAAATCGTCCGAGGCCATCGTGCCGCCGAAGGGCAGCTCCATATGGGTGTGCACATCGATGCCACCCGGGATGAGCAGCGTGCGGCTCGCGTCGATGCACCTCGCGCCGGCGGCCTTGAGGGCGGTGCCGATGGCGACGACCTTTTCCCCGTCGATCAGGACGTCCGCCCGGTACGTGTCCGCAGCTGTAACGACCGTGCCGCCGGTGATGAGCGTCTTGGCCATCGCCCTCCCCCTGTGCCGCGGCGGCGATGCTAGCGCGAACGTATCGCGGTTGATGGTCCTGCCGCCGCGTGCGGCTAGGCTTCGGCCGATGGACGTGCAGGGGTACCGCATTGAGCGCGTCGAGCCGACCGAGCTGCCCGAAGCCGAGCAGCTCGCGATCGCACGCCTCTTTCAGCGCATAGGTAGGGAGATGGTCCCCGAGGAGCCCGAGCGGCCACTCGAGGCGATCCTCACGCGCCTGCGGTCGACCGCCGCGAACCAGTGGAACGCGCGGATCCGCGCGCGGGACGCCGATGGCAACGTGGTCGGCTGGATCGGCGGCGGGCGCAGCCTGAATGAGCCGGAGAACGCCCACGTCATGTGGTGCGAGGCCCAGGTCCATCCCGACCACCGGCGCAAGGGGCTCGGCACGGCGGTGTTCCGCGAGTTCGTGAAGGCTTGCGAGGGCCAGCATCCGGAGCTGCTGTTCATGGGCATGTCCAACGACCGGGTCCCCGGCGGCGAGGGCTTCCTGAAGCGCATCGGCGCGCAGCCCGGACTGCCGATGAAGACGAACCAGCTCGCGCTCGATGAGGTCGATCGCGCGCAGGTCGCGGAGTGGGCCCGACTCGATCCGCCGGGCTACCGGCTCGAGCGCATCGATCGCGTCGTGCCGCCTGCGCTCGTCGCGGCGTACATCCAAGCGTCCGACGGCATCAACGACATGCCCAAGGGCGACCTCAAGATGGCCGACTGGAAGCTCACCGAGGAGCAGATCCGCGACCGTGAGGACTGGTTCAAGCAGACCGGCACCGAGTGGTGGTTGCTCGTCGCGATCGACGAGGCGACCGGCGACGGAGCCGGGTTCAGCGACGTGACGTATGACCCGAAGCAGCCGTGGGTGATCTGGCAGCAGGGCACCGGCGTCACGCGGGCGCACCGCGGGCACAAGCTCGGGCTCTGGATGAAGGCCGTCATGCTCGACCGGATCCTCCGCGAGCGGCCCGAGGCCACGCTCATCCGGACCGGCAACGCGAACGCGAACGCGCAGATGCTCGGGATCAACACGCAGCTCGGGTTCAAGGTGGCCTGGCAGTCGATGCTGTGGCAGCTCCCGATCGCCGACGCGCGCAAGGCCGTCGGGCTCACCGAGGCGACCGCCGCCGCGCGTTAGCCACGACCAGCGCGACTACCTGCTAACTTTTCGTCATCATGAAGGTCGGAGTGCCGCGAGAGTCCGTGCCCGGCGAACGGCGTGTGGCGCTCGTACCCGAGGCCGTCGGCAGGCTCACGAAAGCGGGCACGGAGGTCGTCGTCGAATCCGGGGCCGGCACCGGGAGCGGGCACAGCGACGAGGCCTATCGCACCGCCGGGGCGACGATCGGCGACCGCAGCGGCGCGCTCGGCGCCGATCTCGTCGTCAAGGTCCAGAAGCCCTCCGCGGAGGAGATCGGGCTGCTGCGCGAGGGAGCGGCGCTCGTCGCAACGATCCAGCCGCTCACGAACGCGGACACCGTGCGCGCGCTGGCGAGCCGCCGCACGACTGCACTCAGCATGGACGCCATCCCGCGCGTCACGCGGGCGCAGCCGATGGACTCCCTGTCGTCACAGAGCAACATCGCCGGGTACAAGGCCGTGGTCGTCGCGGCCAACTCACTCCCGAGGTTCTTTCCGATGCTCACGACGGCCGCCGGCACGGTCACGCCCGCCCGCGTCCTCGTCCTCGGCGCGGGCGTCGCCGGGCTGCAGGCGATCGCGACGGCGCGCCGGCTCGGCGCGGTCGTCGAGGCGTTCGACACGCGGCCCGTCGTGAAGGAGCAGGTCCAGAGCCTCGGCGCGAAGTTCCTCGAGATCGAGCTCGGGGAGCAGGGTGAGGGCACCGGCGGCTACGCGAAGGAGCTGTCGGAGGAGGCCCACCGCAAGGAGCAGGAGCTGGTCGCGAAGCACGTGAAGGACGCGGACGTCGTCATCACGACCGCCCTGGTGCCGGGCCGGCGGGCGCCGATCCTGGTCACCGCCGACATGGTCAAGGCGATGAAGCCCGGCTCCGTCGTGGTGGACCTCGCCGCGGAGATGGGCGGCAACTGCGAGCTCACGTCGCCGGGCGAGACCGTCGTGCGCGACGGCGTGACCATTCACGGCGAGGTGAACTGGCCAAGCACCGTCTCCATCCACGCGAGCCAGCTATACGCGCGCAACGTCGGCGCGCTACTCGGACTGCTCGTGAAGGACGGCGCGCTGAACCTCGATCTCGAGGACGAGATCATCAAGGGCGCGCTGATCACGCATCAGGGCGAGGTCGTGCACGCGGCGACGAAGGCCGCGCTGGAGAAGGCATGAGCACCGAAGCGATCGTCGGCCTGTACGTCTTCATGCTTGCGATCTTCGTTGGCTTCGAAGTCATCTCGAAGGTGCCGTCGACCCTGCACACGCCGCTCATGTCCGGCGCGAACGCCATCCACGGGATCATCGTCATCGGCGCGATGCTCGTGTCCGCAGCCGTCGGTGGCCCGCTTGGGCTGGCGCTTGGATTCTTCGCTGTGGTGCTCGGCGCCGCCAACGTCGTCGGTGGCTTCGTCGTCACGGACCGGATGCTCGCGATGTTCAAGCAGAAGCCCGGACAGCGGAAGTAATGGATCTCCGGCTGCTGATCCCGCTCACCTACTTCATCGCAGCGATCACGTTCATCCTCGGGTTGAAGGGTCTGTCCGGTCCCAAGACCGCGGTCAACGGGAACCGGATCGCCGGGGCGGGCATGTTGCTCGCCGTCGCGGCCACCTTCTTCGACATCGAGTTCCAAAGCTACGGCACCACCGGCCTCGTCGTGACGGCGGCGGGGCTGCTCATCGGCGGCGCGGCCGGCTTCGTGGGGGCGCGGCTCGTGAAGATGACCGCGATGCCGCAGATGATCGCGCTGTTCAACGGCGCGGGTGGCGGCGCGGCGGCCCTTGTGTCCATCCTCGAGCTCATGCGCGGCCTCGGCCATGGAGGTCCGGGCGTCACCCCGGGGGAGACGATCAGCTCCATGCTCGGCCTGATGATCGGCGCGGTCTCCTTCTCGGGGAGCGCGGTCGCATTCGGAAAGCTCCAGAGCCTAATCACGCCCAAGGCGTTCAAGTACGGTGGCCAGCAGATCGTCACGAGCGTGCTGTTCGGCGGCATGATCCTGCTCTCGCTGCTCCTGGCGGCGTCGGTGGCGGGCATGATCACCGTGCCGCAATTCCTTGTCATTGCCGCGGTCGCGATCCTCTCGCTCCTGTTCGGCGTCGCGCTGGTCATGCCGATCGGCGGCGCGGACATGCCGGTGGTCATCTCCCTGCTGAACGCGTTTACCGGCCTCGCCGTCGCCGCCGCCGGTTTCGTGCTCGGGAATCAGCTGCTCATCGTGGCCGGAACGCTCGTTGGCGCATCTGGCACGATCCTCACCCGCCTCATGTCCAAGGCGATGAACCGATCCATCGCCAACGTCCTGTTCGGCGCGTTCGGCGCGGCGCCGGCGGCGGGTGCTGCGACGGGCGGCGCGATGCGTGCCGACGACGGACGCACGGTACGCGAGACCACCGCGGAGGACGCCGCGACGCTCCTCGCCTACGCGCGCAACGTGATCGTCGTGCCCGGCTACGGGCTCGCGGTCGCGCAGGCCCAGCACAACGTGCGCGAGCTCGCTGACCTCCTTGAGTCCCGCGGCGTGAACGTCGTGTACGCGATCCACCCGGTCGCCGGCCGCATGCCCGGGCACATGAACGTGCTGCTGGCCGAGGCAAACGTGCCGTACGAGAAGCTCATGGACATGGACGCGGTGAACCCGGAGTTCCCGCGCGCGGACGTGGCCCTGGTCATCGGCGCGAACGACGTGACCAACCCGGCGGCGCGCAGCACGAAGGGCAGCCCGATCTACGGGATGCCGATCCTGGATGTGGACAAGGCCCAGCAGATCATCGTCATCAAGCGGAGCATGAAGCCGGGCTTCGCGGGCATCGACAACGACCTGTACCTCGATCCGAAGACGCAGATGCTGTTCGGTGACGCGAAGGAAGCGGTCGCGAAGCTCGTCGCGGGAGTGAAGGCCTCTTAGCGGCCGCCGGCCGCGGCGATCCACGACCTCGCGAGGCTCTGCTGCTCCCCCCACGCCGCCCACGCCGATGCCGCCCACGCGCGGACGATCGCACGACGGTCCTCCGGCGCGGCCGCGATGACGTCGTCGATCGTCACAGCACCGCGCCGCTCGGGCACGGCCGCCTTCACCAGATCCTGCGTGCGGCTGAGCCACTGCTGGATCGCGCGAAGGAGCGCCTCGTCGCCGCGGTGCTCCAGCGCGATACAGACTCCGGTCAGGTGTGCCGCGAGCGAGCGCGCCGACAGGATGTACCTAGCGTGCTGCAAGGAATAGCAGTCCACGATGAGCCGCCAATCGGATGCGAGCTCCGAATCGTCGAAGCGCTCCACGCCGAGGCCATTGAATCGCTGCGCGCACGCCTCGGCGCTCCCGGCGCCGGGCGCCCCGCATTCGGGACAGCGTCCGTCTGCCGTCACGCCGCGACGAGGATACGGGCACCGAGCTCGCGGACGACGTCCGTGATTAGATCGACATCGGAGTCGCTGGTCCGCCAGTTCACGATCGCCGGGCGGAACGCGACCTTGCCTCCGTACCGCGTCGTGCCGACATAGACCCGGCCGTCCTCCAGGAGCGCCTTTCCCAGCCGCGCGTTCAGCGCATCGAGATCGGCTTCCGCGACGTCTGTCGGCCGGTAGCGGAAGCACACGATGTTCAGCCGCACGTCCGCGAGCCGCTCGAGGTCCGGCGCCTCGTCGACGCGAAGCGCGAGCCGGCGCGCGAGCGCGAGGTGCCGCTCGACCATCGACCGGTACCCCGAGCGGCCGTACGCCCGAAGGGTGGCCCACACGGCGAGACCACGCGCGCGGCGTGATGCCTCGGGCCCGAGGTAGCCGAAGCTCGCGTGCTCGCCCGGGACCGGCAGATATGCGCCGCTGAGATTGAACGCGCCGGCAAGGAGCCGCACATCGCGCACGAACGCGAACCCGGAGTCGTACGGGACGTTCAGCCACTTGTGGCCGTCCGAGATGACGGAATCGGCGCGCTCGATGCCGTCGCCCGGCTCGACCGCACCCGGTGTCACGCGCACGAACAGGCCGAAGGCACCGTCGACGTGCAGCCACGCGCCGTACCGGGCCGCGAGGTCCGCCATCGCATCGATCGGATCGAAGTCGCCGGCGTTCACCTCGCCCGCGTTCGCGACGATGATCGACGGAGCGCCGTTCAGCTCACGAAGCGCGGCCTCGAGCGCCCCGAGATCGAGTCGGCCGACGTCGTCCATCGCGAAGCGCCGCACCGAGTCGCGGCCTATGCCGAGCATCGCGAGCGCCTTGGTCGCCGACGTATGGATGTAGCCGCTCGAGAACACCGGTAGCGGCGGCAAGCCCGCGAAGCCTCGCGCGTCGATGTCCACGCCGTGACGCTCGGCCCACCACCGCCGGCCGGCGGCGAGCCCGGTGAAGTTCGCCATCGTCGCGCCGGTCGTGAGCACGCCACCCCACGCGGCCGGCAGCGCGAACAGTTCCTTGAGCCAGGTGATCGCGATCTCTTCCAGACGGGTGCCGAGCGGCGACGACTCCCAGGCGAACGCGTTCTGGTCATAGGTCGAGGCAAGCCAGTCCGCGGCAAGCGCGGCAGGCGTGCCGCCGCCGACGACCCAGTGGAAGAACCTCGGGCCGGACGATCGGAGCGCAGCGGGATGCGCCGCCGCGAGCTCGCGGATCGCCGCGAGCGCGCCGGCACCGTCCTCGGGCAGCGCGCCGCCCAGCGCCTCCGCGGTCCGGAACGTGTCCGGTCCGGCCACCCGATCCGTGTCGAGGGCCGCGAGATATTCCTCGGCCTCACGGAGCGCGAGCCGGAGCGCATCGACGACGAGGCCGCGCTCGTCCTGCGGGTCGCTAGTACCCGACGTAGACGACTCGCAGGTCGGTGAAGAAATCGAAGGCCGCCGTACCGCACTCCCGATCGCCGAAGCCTGAGTCCTTTACGCCACCAAAGGGGACGTGGGCTTCGCCGCCGAGGGTCGGCAGATTCACGTGGAGCATCCCCGCCTCGGAGGCGTCGGCGTACCGGAAGGCCGCGTGCAGATCGCGCGTATAGATGGAGGAGGACAGGCCGTAGCCGACCGCATTCGCTTTCGCGAGCGCGGACTCCAGATCGTCGGCGGGAATGACGCTCACGACGGGGCCGAAGATCTCGTCCTGGGCGACGCTCATCCGCGGATCGACCTCGGTGAAGATCGTCGGCGCGACGAAGTAGCCACCATCGATGCCTGCGTCGGTGCCGTCGCGGACGAGCTTCGCGCCCTCGCGCTTACCGTCGGCGATCTTCGCGCGTACCTTCTGCAGCTGCGAGGCGTCAACGAGCGGACCCATCTTCACGCCGTCGGCCATTCCGTCGCCGGGCATGAACGACTCGGCCTTCGACCCCAGGAGCGTGACGAACTCCGCGAGCAGCGGCTTCGCCACGACCGCGCGGCTCGTCGCGGTGCAGCGCTGGCCGGTGGCGCCGAACGCGCCGGCCGCGACGCTCTCCGCCGCTTTCTCGAGGTCGGCGTCCGCGAGGACGATCACGGCATTCTTGCCACCCATCTCCAGCTGCACTTTGCAGAGGCGCTGCGCGGCGCGCGCGTACAGGGCGCGTCCGACCGACGATGAGCCGGTGAAGGAGATTGCCTTGATGCGCTCGTCGTCGACGAGGGCGCTCGAGAGCCCCTCGCCCGACCCGAGCACGAGGTTGAGCACGCCATCGGGGAGGCCGGCGTCAATGAAACATTGCACGACCTCGGTCGCGCACAGGGGCGTGAGCGACGCGGGCTTGAACACGACCGTGTTGCCGGACACGAGCGCGGGCGCGATCTTCCACGCCGGGATGGCGATCGGGAAGTTCCACGGGGTCACGCATGCGACGACACCGAGCGGGTCCCGCCGGGTGTAGATGAGCGTGCCGCGCTGGGCGGAGGGGATCGTCTCCCCGGTGAGCCGCAGGCCCTCGCCGCCGGAGAAGCGGACGTTCGCGATCGCCCGATCGACCTCCGCGTACGACTCCGCGAGGACCTTCCCCTCCTCCTGCGTGCACAGGCGCGCGAGCTGCTCGCGGCGCCGCTCCATCAGATCAGCGGCTTTGCGCACGACATCGCCCCGCTGCGGCGCCGGGGTCGCGCGCCACTCGGGGAACGCACGCTCCGCAGCGTCGATGGCGTGGCGCACGTCGTCGGGCGTCGACACCGCGGCGTTCGCGAGGAGCTCGGTGGTGCGCGCCGGGTTGCGGTCCTCGGAGGTCGCGTTGGACGATGAGCCCACCCACGACCCGCCGATGTGATTGAGCGCCGGCCGGACGGCCACTACGGCGCGGACACGTCCCCGTACATGTCGGGCCGGCGGTCGCGGTAGAACTGCCAGGTGTCGCGGACCTCACGGACGAGATCCATGTCCAGGTCCGTCACGAGCAGCTGCTCGTCCTTGTCCGATGCCTGCGCGACGATCTTGCCGCGTGGATCGGCGAAGTACGAAGAGCCGTAGTACTCGTTCTTGCCGTACTCGCCCTCGACGCCGACACGATTGATGGTGCCGACCCAGTAGCCGTTGGCGATCGCGTGCGCCGTCTGCTCGATGAACCAGAGGTGCATCGACAGACCGCGCGACGTCGCGGACGGGATGAACACGAGCTCCGCACCGTGAAGGCCGAGCATCCG
>JALZAB010000105.1 GCA_030948585.1 Chloroflexota bacterium | reverse complement strand
AGCTCGTGCGGCACCTGCGGCCGCACGCGGATCTCGCGGTCGCGACGACCGCGGCGAAGGACTACTGGACCTGGGAGAACACGTACACCGCCGGGATCGACGCGGTCGACGGCGTGCCGGTGCATCGGTTCCCGGTCGAGGCCGGCCGGTCGCGCGACTTTCGGCTCCGCGAGCACCGCGCGTTCGTCAAGGTCCATCCGCTCACCGCGGAGGACGCGTTCGTGCGCGCGCAGGGGCCGGTGTGTCCCGAGCTCCTCGAGCACCTCCGTCGGTACGGGCGCGACTTCGATGCCGTCCTGTTCTTCACGTACATCTACTACCCGACCGTGTACGGCCTCCCGCTCGTTCCCGAGCGCGCGGTGCTCGTCCCGACCGCGCACGACGAGCCCGCGCTGCGCCTCTCGGTGTACAAGCGCCTCTTCCATGCGCCGCGGGCGTTCGCCTTCAACAGCGTCGAGGAGCGGCGGCTCGTGCATCGGACCTTCGGCAACGAGCGCGTGCCGGGCGACATCGTCGGCGTCGGCGTCGATGTGCCGCCCGATCGTGACGCGGCGCGGTTCCGCGCGCGCTTCGGCATCGACGGGCCGTACCTCCTGTACCTCGGCCGCATCGTCGAGAGCAAGGGCTGCGCGACGCTGTTCGACCACTTCCTCCGGTGGCAGGCGACGCCGGGCGCGACGCGCGCGACGCTCGTGCTCGCCGGGCGCGGCGGTCCGGAGATGCCGGTGCCATCGCACCCGGCCATCCGTCACGTCGGCGGCCTCAGCGACCAGCAGAAGTTCGACGCGCTCGACGGCGCGACCGCGCTCGTGATGCCGAGCCTGCTCGAGTCGCTTTCGATCGTGACGCTCGAGGCGTGGGCCGCGGGCCGCCCGGTCATCGTGGACGCGCGCTCGCCGGTGCTGTCGTCGATGGCCGCGCGCGCCGGCGCCGGCCTCGCGTTCCGCTCGTGGATGGAGCTCGCCGAGATCGGCGAGCTGCTCATCGCCGACCCCGGCATCGGCGACCGTCTCGGTCGCGCAGGTCAGCGGTTCGTCGAGTCGACGTACACGTGGCCGGTCGTGGTCGAGAAATACCGAGACCTCTTCGCGGAGGTCGCGGCCCGAAACTCTTAGCGGGACCGACCGCGCGGACCACGTGGCGAGCGCAGCGTCTGGTAGCGGCTTCGGGTGTAGTCGGCTACCCACTTCTTCGAGCTCAGCCATACGCCGCGCTCGTCCTTCTTAGCTACGAGACGTCCGAGCTTCGCCGCCTGGCGAAGCGCGCTCATGCCCACCTCCGCGTTGGCGAGTGCCGCAAGCGGGAGGAGCTTGACCTCGCCTGCGATCGCCGGCAGGAGGAACCGCATGATGTTGTCCAGCACGGCCCGCGCGATGAGCTCGCCCAGCGGACCGTGGTTTCCCCGGTCGGATAGATCGAGCGCCCGGAGGTACGCACCGCGCTCGCGCTTTTGGATGACGCCAGGCGGATAGCCCATCGCGACGAGAACCAGATTCATGAGCAGCCGGCCGGTCCGGCCATTGCCGTCGATGAATGGATGGATCCGCTCGTAGGCGGAGTGCATCGCGGCGACGCGCTCACAGAGCGGGCCGCTCCCCGCGCGCAGTTGATTCGTTGTGTCGACCCAACTGGTCATTCGTTCGTGTACGAGCGGGAACGTCGGTGGCTGCATCCCTCGGGAGAATGGCCGCAGGTCGTGCTGGCGGAAATTCCCCGGACTCTCGCTCGGCAGGGCGTCAGGGTGAGGCGCCACTGCCCATACGGGCGACATCGCCGTGTGGTGGACCTCGCGTACGTCTTGAAGGGTCAGCAGCCGACTACGGCTACCCGCGCGGGCGCGCTCGTACGTCGTGCGGGCCGCGGCGGCGTAGCCTTCGACCTCCAAGTAGTCCTTGAGGGGCTTCCCTCCGACGGAATCGCCGCGCTTGAGCAGGACCTCGACCTGGCGGAGGAGCAAGGTGTTGCCCTCGAGCGCGGTCGAGTTATGGGTGTCGAAGATCCAGATCGATCGCCAGATCTCGCCTGCCTCTAGCGGTGCCGGGAGGCCGCCGACGTGCGCAAGCGCCGCGACCTCTTGGTCGAGGCGCTCATGGACCGAAAGTCGCGATGGCCGCCCGCGAACCATGCCGGCTCCCGATGGTTTATTACCCTGACTAATGATAATCGAGGCTAATAAACCTGATGCGACGCTTGATCAGGCGCCGACAATCACGCTCAGCCGGGTGAGGTTGATCGATCCGACCTCGATAACTCATCAAATCAACCTAGACCACAGGCTCGGTTGACTGGACGTCGCGGCCAATGATGCGTGACCACAATATCGTCGTGCCCCACGGAAAGATGCACGGGGACGAGTTCGGCATCGACGAGGCGCTCGTCCGGCGCCTACTCGCGGCCCAGCTCCCGCGGTGGGCCGCCCTTCCCATCCGGCCGCTGCCGGCCGGGGGGACGGACAACGCGATCTTCCGCTTGGGCGACGACCT
>JALZAB010000128.1 GCA_030948585.1 Chloroflexota bacterium | reverse complement strand
ATTTCCGGCCTCGAGCCGCCGAGCCTCGGCACCGTTCGCGTCTTCGGCGAGCCGGTGACAGCTGTCGGACGAAGCGTCGGCTACGTGTTCCAGCGTGACGCGGTCTTTCCGTGGAAGAACGTCCTCGAGAACGTGGCGATGGGCCCCCGGTTCCGCGGCGCCGCCACCAATCAGGCGAGTGCACAGGCCCGCGAGTGGATCACGCGGGTCGGGCTCGCCGGCTTCGAGCGTTACTACCCGCACCAGCTCTCGGGCGGGATGCGAAAGCGCGTGGCGCTCGCCCAGACGCTCATCAACCAGCCGCGGATCCTGCTCATGGACGAGCCATTCAGCGCGCTCGACGTCCAGACCCGAGCCCTCATGGAGAACGAGCTGCTCGAGCTCTGGGCGTCGACGGGATCCTCGGTCGTGTTCGTGACCCACGACCTGGAAGAGGCGATCGGGCTCGCCGACCGAGTCGTCGTCATCACGGCGGGGCCGGGAACAGTCAAGGGAACGTACCGCGTCGATCTTCCGCGACCCCGGAACATCGCCGAGGTCCGTTTCCAACCGCGCTTCATCGAGATCTACGAGGAGGTCTGGAAGGACCTTCGAGATGAGGTCCTCGTCAGCTATGAGCGCTCCAAGCACTTCGTCGCGTCTTAGCCCGTTGGCGCAAACCAGCGTGGTCTCCGACGACTTCGACGTCGCGCGGGCGAGAGCCTACGAGCGACGTCGCCGGATGGTGCTCCTCCTTCGGATCGCTCTTGCGGTCGCGATCGTCGGGACGTGGGAGATCACGACGCGGACGGGATGCCACGGGCCGGACAGCGCCACGTGTGTCGTGGATCCGTTCTTCTTCGGTCAACCGTCCGGGATCTGGAGCCAGCTGGTCTCGTGGGTGCAGAAGGGCACCGCCCAGGGTCCCCTCTGGGAGCAGATCGCCGTGACCATGGAGGAGACCGTCCTCGGCTTCGCGATCGGCGTGATCCTCGGGATCATCTTCGGCGTCGCGCTCGGCCGCAACCGGCTCCTGTCGGACGTGCTCGGTCCGTACATCAACGTGCTGAACGCAATGCCCCGGATCGTGCTCGGCTCGATCTTCGCGATCGCCCTCGGCCTGGACATCCAGTCGAAGGTCGCGCTCGCCGTCGTGCTCGTCTTCTTCGTCGTGTTCTTCAACGCGTTCCAGGGCGTGCGGGAGGTCGATCGCGACCTCCTCGCGAACGCCCGGATCCTGGGCGCGAGCCCGGGGCAGCTGTCTCGTCACGTCATCCTGCCGTCCGCGCTGTCGTGGATCCTCACGAGCCTTCACACGAGCTTCGGCTTCGCCCTCGTTGGAGCGATCGTCGGCGAATACCTCGGTGCAAGAAAGGGCATCGGCCTGATGATCGCGACGGCCCAAGGCACGTTCAACGCGAACGGAGTCTTCGCCGCGATGGTCATCCTCGCGGTCATCGCGATCTTCGCGGAAGCTCTCATCGTGCGGCTCGAGAACTTCCTCATCAAGTGGCGTCCCAACGCCATCAACTACCCCGTGACCATGTAGCGCGCAAGACAAATAGGAGGAGAACACATGCGATCTCGTTTCCCGGCACTCGTGCTCATCACCAGCCTGATCGCCGCGGCCTGCGGGGGAACGGCCACCCCCGGCGCGCCGGCGGCATCGTCGTCAGGTGGCGCCGCGACCCCCGCGCCCGCGAAGGTCTCGATCATGGTCGGCGGGCTGAACAAGCAGATCTATCTGCCGAACAAGCTCACCGAAGCCCTCGGGTACTTCGCCGAGCAGAATCTGACCGTCGACCTCATCGACGAGCCCTCGGGCAAGGACACCACCGTCGAAGTCGTCGCCGGCAACGTGGACTTCGGCTCCGGCTCGTACGACCACACCATCGATATCGCCGCGGCCGGCAAGTCCATCACGATGGTCGCGCTGCTCCTGCAGGAACCCGGCGAGTTCGTCATGGTCTCGAAGCAAAAGGCCGACACGATCAAGTCGCCGAAGGACTGGAAGGGTGTGAACGCTGGCGTGACCTCTATCGGATCAGGCACGCACACCCTGATGCGCGTCATGGCACTCAAGGCCGGCCTCGCGCTTGCGGACGTGAACTACGTCGCGGCGGGCGCAGGTGACACGTTCATTGCCGCGATGAAACAGGGCAAGATCGACGTCGGCGTGACGACCCAACCCACGGTCCTCCGGATGCAGAAGACCGGCGACGGGCAGCTGCTCGTGGACCTGTCCAAGCCCGAGACGACGCGCGCCGCACTGGGCGGCGACTATCCGTTCATTTCCATCTTCGCCCGGGCGGACTACATCGCGGCCCACAAGGACATCACGCAGCGCGTCGTGAACGCGTACGTCAAGACACTGAAATGGATCGGCTCGCACACGCCGCTCGAGATCGCCGAGAAGCTGCCCGTCGACTACTACGGCGGCGACAAGGACGGCTACGTGCAGGCCCTCAAGGACAGCATGGGGATGTTCAGCCCGGCCGGAAAGATGACATCCGGCGCGCCGGAGTTCGAGCTGAGCCTGCTGAAGCAGTTCAACGACAACGTCATCAAGAACCCGAACATCGATCTGTCCAAGACCTACACCGACGAGTTCGTCAACGCCGCGAAGTAACCCGCCGAGGAGCGCCGGCCCGGCCCGGCTGTGGCCGGCGCTCCTCGTGGCGCTGATGGTGTCGGCGTGCACGCCGGGCACCCCTTCGCCGGCGGCGCTCGGGCCGCTGAAGATCGGGATCCTCGTGCCGTTCACCGAATCGGCCATCGACTCGGACATCGGGGCGTCGCAACGGCGCGCCGCTGACCTGTATCTCAAGCTCAAGGGCGGCGCGCTCGCGGGCCGCCAGGTGCAGCTCGTCTACAACGACGAGTCGGCCCTCGATCCGTCTGTCAACACGGTCCGCATCCAGCAGTTCCTCCAGCAGGATCAGGTCGCGCTGCTTCTAGGCGGTGCCGGGATCCCGGCCGCGTACCTGCTGCGTGACGCCGCGGAGCGGTCGAAGATCGTCTACATCGACACGAATGCGCCCACGAACTCGCTGACCCGGGCGGTCGCCGGATGCACGCCGACCTGCAAGAGCACGTTCGTCTTCCGGAGCGCTCCCTCCTCCTGGCAGCTCAGCGAGCCCCTCGGCGAGTGGGAATCCAAGGCCTCGCGGAAGGAGTTCTTCGTCGTCGCGGGAGACGACGCGTTCGGCGCCGAGTCGGCGGCAGCGTTCATCGAGGGTCTGGCCAAGAACGGCGGCCGAGCATCGGGTCGCGCCACGGTGCCCGCGAAGAGCGGTGCCGATTGGGCGAAGGTAGTCGCGGCGATCAAGGCCCAGCCGACGAAGAACGTCTTCGCCGCCTTCGTCACCGACGACGCGGAGGGCTTTCTGAATGCGTGGGAGACGGCCGGGATGCGCGCCGGCGGCTTCACGCTCGCCGGCCCCGGGCCGCTCACCGATCAGCAGGTGCTATCCGCCACGAAGCAGGCCGCCCTGGGCGTGACCACCGCATTCCCCTGGTCCAGCGAGCTCGACAACGCCGAGAACGCTGCGTTCGCCGATGCATTCAAGAAGGCGTACAAGGACGACACGACCGGTCAGCCGCTGGCGCCGGACGGATACGCCTCGCTGATGTGGACGACGATGCGGGCGCTCGAGGCCGCGCTGACGACCACGAAAGGCGACACGACGAACGCCGCGGCCTTCATCGCCGCGCTCGAGAACGTGTCGTTCAAGGGACCGGGGGGCGACGTGGCGTTCGATCCCGCGACGCATGCGGTGGTGCAGGACATCTACGTGCGCGAGGTCCGTGCATCCGGCGGCATCCTGGTGAATGCGGTCCTCGACAAGATCGCCGGGGTGAGGGACTCGGCGCAGTAGGCTGGGCCTAAGAAAATGGGTTCACAGCGCGCGCTTCGGCCGCTCCGGCCCGCTCCCTCATTGTCCCTGCGCTCGCTCCGTCCACTGTCCGTGTCGGCGCAGCTGCTGCTGCTGCAGGTCGCGATCGTCGCCGCGACGGTGGTCATCGGTGCCTTCGCCTCGTACGCCCTGGTGTCATCGCAGGTCGACGAGCAGTACAAGCAGCGGGCCCTCGCGATCGCGTACGCCGTCGCCGCTACGCCCGACATCGTCGAGGCCATGAGCGACGCCGACCCGGCGAAGACCATTCAGCCCATCGCCGAGGCGATCCGCCGCTCCGTCGGCGCCGACTTCGTCGTCGTGGCTAACAAGGACGGGATCCGCTACTCCCATCCGAACCCCGAGAACATCGGCAAGCGTGTCTCCACGGACCCGAACCAAACGCTCGCCGGCGATGTGTTCGTCGGCTATCAGGAGGGGACGCTCGGGCGATCGCTCCGCGCGAAGGTGCCCGTTATGAGCGGCGGGGAGGTGATCGGCATCGTGTCGGTCGGCTTCCTTGACACACAGCTCGCGGAGAAGCTGGGGCAGGCGCTGCCGACCATGACCCTCACCGTGTTGCTCGCGCTCGCCCTCGGGATCGCCGGATCTCTGATCCTCGCACGGCGGATCGATCGCCAGACGTTCGGGCTGGGGCCGCGGGAGATCACCGGTCTGCTCGAGCAGCGCGACGCGATGCTGCACGGCATCCGCGAAGGCATGCTCGCGCTCGACACGGGCGGCAAGGTGGCGCTCGCGAACGACGAAGCCGTACGGCTGCTCGGCCTCCCCGCATCGATCGCGGGCCGTTCCCTGCGCGATCACGTTCCGCGGGGGCGCATTCGCGACGTGATGGAAGGAGCAGGCTCCGGTCTCGACCAGGTCGTCCTGGCCGGGGACCGCACGCTGGTGGTCAACCGGCGGCCGGTCACCATCCGCGGCTCGGACGTGGGCGCGGTGGTCACGCTGCGCGACCGCACAGAGCTCGAGGCGGTCCTGCGCGAGCTCGACACCGTTCGGGACCACGCCCAGGCCCTGCGCGCACAGGCACATGAGTTCTCCAACAAGCTCCACGTCGTCGGCGGCTTGATCGAGCTCGGCAAACTCGACGAGGCGATCCGTTTTGTGGCCGAGACCTCTCTCGTCCACCAGGAGCTCGTCGATCTCGTGCAGGAGCGCATCGCAGACCCGGCGATGGCGGCGCTGCTGCTGGCGAAGGCCGCACTCGCGTCGGAACGGCGCGTCGAGCTCCGGCTCGCGCCCGACGCGCTGCTGCCGGCCCACCTGGCGGACGTGCGCGACCTCATTACGGTCGTGGGCAATCTCGTGGACAACGCGATCGATGCCGCATCCGACGCGGCGGGAGGCTGGGTCGAGGTGAGCATGCATGCCGACCCGGCTGGCACCGCCGTGCGGGTCCATGATTCGGGTCCGGGCATCGACGCGCTGGTCTCCGACGAGATCTTTCGCGAGGGGTACACGACGAAGGCCGGAGGAGCGCATTACGGGATCGGCCTTGCGCTCGTGCGGCAGGTCGCCCAGCGCTCGGGCGGCTGGGTGCGTGTCGCGAACGATGGCGGCGCGGTGTTCACCGTCTTGATCCCAGCGCCGGCTCGATGACCGCATCGACCCCGGCGGGGCGCATTCGGACGCTCATCGTCGAAGACGACTTTCGGGTCGCGGAGATCCATCGCGGGTTCCTGGAACGTCTCGCCTCGTTCACCGTCATCGGGATCGCACACACGGCGCACGATGCGCTCGCTCGCGCTGAGCAGGAGCGTCCGGAGCTGGTGCTCCTCGACATCTACCTCCCGGACCGTTCGGGACTCGAGGTGCTGCGCGAGCTGCACGCGACCGGCCGGCCACCCGTGGACGTCATCGCGATCACCGCGGCCAACGACGTCGAGACGTTGCGTTCGGCGTTGCAGGGTGGCGTCGTGCACTATCTGGTGAAGCCGTTCCAGTTCAACGCCTTCCGTGAGAAGCTCGAAAGCTACGCCGCGTTGCGGTCGCGTCTTCGCCAGGCTCGGGAGATGGATCAGCAGGCGATCGACGAGCTCTACGCGACCCTACGGGCGAGCTCCTCACCCGAGCTTCCCAAGGGCCTATCGCCGACGACCTTGGCGCTCGTCGCGCGCACCGTGCGGGAGACCGACCGCGATGTGTCGGCCGAGGATGTGGCCGAGCTGACCGGCGTCAGTCGGGTCACGTCGCGTCGCTATCTCGACCGCCTCGCTCGCTCCGGGCTCGTCGCCGTCACGATGCGATACGGGAAAGCCGGCCGTCCCGAGCATCGGTATCGGTGGGCTGGGGCGGCGGCGGCCGGTGGCCCATAGGCGGGAAGGGGCTTGACCAAATAGGTAAGTGGCGGCTAACCTATCGGCCATGGACGGGGCGCTGCGGGCCATCGCCGAACCGCGGCGGCGCGAGATCCTGCGCCTCGTATGGCACGAGGAGCGTTCGGTCGGCGACATCGCATCGCACTTCGACGTGACCCGCCCTGCGATCTCGCAGCACCTGCGGGTCCTTGAGGACGCGGGGCTCGTCACGTTCCGGCGCGACGGCCGGCGCAGCATCTACCGGGCGCGCCGTGGCGCGGTGCAGGAGTTGCGTGCGTACCTCGGGGCATTCTGGGACGCGGAGCTGTCGGGCCTGAAGGCGGCCGCGGAGCGCGCCGAGCGGGAGAAGGGGAGCCATGACCATCCACGTCGACGTCATTGAGCGCGTGATCGACATCGCCGCGTCACCGGAGACGGTCTTCACCCTGCTCACCGATCCAGCTGAGTACGTGAAGTGGAAAGGCCGCGCGGCCGATCTCGATCCACGGGCTGGCGGTACGTTCCAGGTCAGGTTCAAGGACGCCGCGGTGCGCGGCGCGTACGTGGAGGTGGTGCCGAACCGTCGCGTCGTCTTCACCTGGGGCTGGGATGCGCCGGGCGCCGCGGTCGGACCTGGCGGATCGACCGTCGAGATCGATCTCGAGCCGCGCGGCAGCGGCACGCGCCTCCACCTCGTCCACCGCGGCCTGCCCGCCGCCGAGCTCGCGAGCCACACCGTCGGCTGGGACCACTTCCTGCCGCGCCTCACCGGCGTTGCCGAAGGGAGAGCCGTGCCCGCAGATGTGTAGCGAGCCTCCAAAGAGGACTAGTAATTAAGGGAGTATTCAAATGGGCGATCCAGTCACCAACTGGGAGATCAACAGCGCGGATCCCGCGAAGGCGCGGAAGTTCTACGGCGACGTCTTCGGCTGGAAGATGAACTTCATGCCGGAGAACGACTACACGTTCGTCGACACGGACGCCGGCGGCAAGGGCGTCGGCGGCGGCATCGGGCCGCTCCGCGGACCCAAGGCGTTCGTCACGTTCTACGTCGTCGTGAAGGACCTAGATGCCACGCTGAAGAAGGCGACCGCCGGCGGCGGCACGGTCGTGTTCCCGGCCACGAAGGTCGGGCCGACCACCACCATCGGGCTGTTCAGCGATCCCGACGGAAATGTCATCGGGCTCACCGACGGGAAATAGGATGAGACCCTGTGGTCTCGCCTGAGCAGTTCCCCGATCCCGCGATCGACGCGGCGCCCGCGAGCGGCGAACAGACGGCCGTTCTCGCGGGCGGCTGCTTCTGGTGCGTCGAGGCCGTGTACCTGCAGCTCGACGGCGTGCGTTCGGTGAAGTCCGGCTACGCCGGTGGTACCGCGGACACCGCGGACTACGAGACCGTGTGCACCGGAACGACCGATCACGCTGAAGCGGTCGAGATCCGGTTCGACCCGGCGAAGCTCAGCTACGGCAAGCTGCTGAAAGTGTTCTTCTCGATCGCGCACGATCCGACGACCCGCGACCGGCAAGGCGGTGACGTCGGCCGGCAGTACCGCTCGGCGATCTTCTACGGGAACGACGAGCAGAAGCGCGTTGCGGAGACGTACGTCACGCAGCTGGACGCGGCGAAGCTCTTCGGCCGGCCGATCGTCACGGAGATCGCCCCCCTGGATCGGTTCTACGAGGCCGAGGCGTATCACCAGAACTACGCCGCGCGGAACCCGGGCCAGCCGTACATCGCGATGACCGCGCTCCCGAAGGTGAAGAAGGTACGCACCTACTACGCGGACCAGCTGAAGCCCGAGTAACCGCGTCCGCGGCTGAAGCCGTCACACGATCGTCGTATTCGACGCCTGGGCGGACTGGCATACGGATTGCCTTGACGGTGCCCGATGGACAACATGACCAGCCGCGACACACCGAGCGCGCTCTGCCGGTGCAGCCGGTGCACGCGCGACCGCCTCGTACTGAGCTCGCTCTCCCCGCGGATCGCACGGGTCCTGCGTCAGGCGATCGCCTCCAGCCGTTAGCCCTCAGGGCTCGCGCGCGACCGGGTCGACGCCGAAGAGCTGGATCCCCGCGGCCGGAGCGGCGACGTACACAAGACGGCGGTCCGCGCTTCCGACGGTCACGCTCTGCGTCGGCACCCGCTGACGCAGCACGAGGTCGGGGGTGAAGATGACGACCGCGCCCGCGATCGGGTCCTTCCGTGGATCGTCGCCGCGCACGATCGCCGGGTCGTACAGCCAGACGCG
>JALZAB010000084.1 GCA_030948585.1 Chloroflexota bacterium | reverse complement strand
CTCGGCGGACCGCAGCTCCACTTATTACGCCCTTCCCGGCCCGTGGAGCGGAGACCGGGAGGACGGTCACTGACTAGGCAGCGACTGCGTAAGAGGTTGTGCCAGTTACCTGGCGCCGTTCGGATTTACGAGGAGGAACGGCGTTCCTCGGCGCGCAGCGATACGTTCGCCTGCCCTGTCGAAACCACGCATCCCCGTGATCCCTTTCAGGAACACCCGCAGTTTAGACCACGTAGGTTCGCGCTATGCGTGTGATCTTCGTTGCGCTCGGCCTGACGCTTGCGGCCTGCTCGACGCCGCCCGCTGCAGTGGCCCCCACATCCGGGCGCACGCCGACGCCCACACTGTTCATCACGACGACCGCTCCGACCGCATCACCCTCGGCGACAGCACCGGCGTTCCGGTACGTCGCGATCGGCGCGTCCGATGCCGTCGGCGTCGGCGCCGCCGACCCGCACACCGGATCGTGGCCGGCGCGCATCGCGGCGCGCCTTCCGGCCGGCAGCGACTACGTGAACCTCGGCGTGTCCGGCTCGCAGGCCGCCCAGGCGGCGCGCGAACAGGCGCCTGCCGCCACCGGTCTGCATCCGCTGCTCGTCACCGTGTGGCTCGGGGTGAACGATCTGAATGCCGGCGTGTCGGCGGCCGACTACGCCGGGGCCCTGCGGGCGATCCTCGAGCCCCTGGTGTCGAAGACCGAAGCGCGCATCTTCGTTGGGAACGTCCCGGACCTGCGGCCCGTTCCGGCGTACGCCGGCGTCGATCAGGCGACGCTGCTATTGAAGATCGGCGCCTACAACGCGGCGATCCAAGGCCTGACGGTCGCCTTCGCCGGTCGCGTGACGGTGGTCGATCTGTTCACCGGATCCGCGATCCTCGTGAGCACGATGACCGTGTCGGGCGACGGCTTTCATCCGTCCGATGCGGGATACGCGCTCATCGCCGAACGATTCGCAACCGCGATCGCGGCCGCGGGTATCCCCCTGCGCTAGAACGTGCCTGGCGTGCGGAGCTGCGTCCAGCGCGCGCCACCGTCGAGCGTGCGCTGGATCGCGCCGCGGACCGTCGCGTAGCCCGTCTGCGCACCACCGAAGACGATGACTGGTGCGACGGGCGCGGCCTGCTGGTAATCGGACGCGTATGCGTGCCAGGACGTGCCGTTGTCCGTCGTCTCTTTCGGCACGGCCCCGGCCGAGAGCTGGAACCAGCGAGAGCCGGTGGCGAACACGACGCTGCTGTCCGGGTCGGGCGCGTCCGCGACGTAGGTCCACGTCGCGCCACCATCGCCGGAGATGAAGACGTAGCGCCGCTGGCCCCCCGTCGTCTGCCCGACCGCCTCGACGAGCAGCGCCTGGCCGAACGCCTTCACCTGACCTGCGCGCAATGCGAACCCCGCGGCGGTCGTCGTGAACCCCGGTGGATCGGGCAACGGCTTCGACGCGGCCCAGGTCCGGCCGCCGTCGGTGGAGCGATAGATGACCGGCGAGCTGTTCGGGTCCCACGCCGAGAGGAATCCGTGCTGTGGATCTGGGAACGTGAGCCCCTCCTTGCATTGCGTGGGTGCGATCCCCGTCGGGGTGATGGCTTGCCACGACGAGCCGGCGTCGGCGGTGTGCGAAAGCGCGAGCGATTGCTGACCGCATTGCGCCGCCGCCGCGCCGCGCAGCGCGATCCAACCCTCGACGTCGCTGACGAACGCGATCTCCGGGTCCGCTGCCGGCGCGGGCATCGGCCGCTCCGTCCAGGTATCACCCCGGTCGGCGCTGCGGAAGAGCCGGGTCGACGCCACCAGCGCCCAGACCACCGTCCCGGAGGAGGCGGAAAGCTGCGCGAAGCTGGGCAGTGCGATCGGCGTCGCGGTCGGTGCGACGACCGCGGTCGACGCCGCGGTCCGCGTCGGGCTCGCGACGGCCACCGATGGCGTCGCGAATGGGGTGGCGCTGGGACTGAGGGCCGGCGCCGCGGCCGGAGAGCCGGAACACGCGGCGAGGGCGACGGCGAGCGCCAGCGCACGGCGGGTCACCCCACCAGTGTGCGACTAGGCCGGAACGGCCTCGAGCACCCGCGACGGCTGCACGGTCGCGAGGCGCACCGCGCGGTCCATCACGACCAGCCCGGCGACCATCAATCCCATCGCGAACACCATGACGGTCTGCGCGGGAAAGGCCACGAGCAGGGCGCTCGCCGCGAACGGCGCGATCGTCCCGCGCACGCCCATCAGCGAGCTTTGGGCGACCGCGTAGTCCCCGATGCGCCCCGGTGGCGCGAGCTGCACGATGTTCGTGAAGAAGGTGATGTCCCCGCCGGCGTTCGTGATGCCGGCCACGATGGCGACCGGGATGAGGAACATCGTGCTCGGCGCGACGAGATATCCGAGCGGCATGAGGAGCACGAGCGAGGTGTTGATGACCGTCATGCGCAGCGAGCTTCCGCGGTCGATGAACCGGCCCCACACGAAGTACGCGATGATCGCGCTTCCGGCCTGCAGCGCCGTCATGAATCCCACGAAGCTGTTCGGCGCGTTGAAGTGGTCGACCAGCAGGATCGGATAGATCGCGGCATTCATCAGGTTCCCGAAGCCGAAGATCGTGAATGAGACGAGCAGCCGGCGATACCGGTGGTCACGCCACACATCCCTGGCGATGTGGGACGGGCGGTGGCGCACCGGCAGGACGGCCGGCGGGTCGTGGCGGATGCGCCCGAACGCGATGGCGCCAGGCAGCGACAGGAGCGCCGCCGCGGCGAAGACGAAGGTCGCCGGGACGCTGTCAATGAACAGGCCGGCGAGCGTCGCGCTCGCGATGCTCGCGATCGACGCCCCGATGCGCACCTTGCCCATCGCCGAGGCGCGCTCTGAGTCCGGGTAGATGCCCTGCATCAGCGTCGCGTACGACGCCATGTTCGCGACCGCGATGATCCACATCGTCACGGATACGAACGCGAGCGCGAACGGCGTCGCCGCGACGAGCACCCCGACGAGGAAGATCGAGCGAGAGAGCGTGGCCGTGACGGCGGTGATCGTCACCGGGCGGAACCTGGCGAGCAGGTAGCCGAACAGGGGCGAGAACAGATGCCCGATGAACGGCCCCGCGACCACGAGCGCGACGTCCTCGGTCGATCCGCCCATCCGGCGGACCACGACGGGGAGGAACGCCACCGTGACGCCCAGGTAGATGCCGGCCATGAGCCCCGAGAACGCGTCGATGCGGAAATTGCTCCGGACGCGTTCTGCGGCCCAGTTGCGATCGGTGCTCGGCATCACACGGAAATTAACGGCGCGGGTGTGCGGACGTCGCCCCCTTTTCGGTGGCAATGTCCGCAAATGTCTCGAAGGCCACGTTCGACCGACCGAACGGACGATGGGTCACTCGGTCGGCCGGGAGCCTCCGGGCCGGGGTGGCCGGACCCCACCGGGCCGCGGCGGGTAGGGCCGGCGGGCCGGGTAGCCGCCCGGCCCTCCGCCAGGACCCGGACGGGGATCGTCGCGGAAGCCGCCCGGCCGGGCTGGACGGAAAGCGACCGGCCCGCGGGCGCCGGGCGCGGTCGAGCTAATGACGACGCGGCGGTTGGGGTCCATGCCCACCGACTCGGTCTTGATGCCCGGCTGCTCCTGCACGGCCAGGTGCACGATGCGCCGCTCGAACGCGAGCATCGGCTCGAGGGTCACGGCCTGGCCGGTGGTCTTCACCCGGCTGGCGACGCGATGGGCGATCTCGCGGAGCTGATCCTCCCGCCGCCGGCGGTATCCCTCGACATCGACCGGGATATGGACCGGGTGGCCCACGGATTTGGACGCGATCGCCGAGACGATCTGCTGCAGCGCAACGAGGTTCTCGCCGCCCCGGCCGATGAGCGCCCCGAGCTCGGCACCCTCGACGTCGAGGCCCTCCATCCCTGGCCGGCCGTCGAGGGTGACCGACGCCTCGACGTCCATCTTCTCGAGCAGCGTCTTCAGCACCTCCAGGCCAAGCGCGAGCTCCTCGGCGAGGATCGGCGCGGCGTCCTCGGCTTCATCCTTCGCGCGCTCCGCGGCCGCGCGCACGGCATCGGGCCGGCGGGGCACCTCGCGCTCGTCAACGATGGGCTCGGGCACTTCGGCCCGCTCCTCCTCCGTGAACGACAGGAGGACGCGCGCATCCACGCCACCCATGCCGAGCATGTTCGCTGGCTTGCCACGCTCCAGGATCTCGATGTCGACATCGGAGCGTTTGCGCCCAAGGTCAAGTAATCCGCGCTCGATCGCTTCCTCGACGGTCCGACCGGTGAACTCCTCGCCACGAAGCGGCATCGCGTCCCCCCCTCGCATGCATCGCCCGAGGGCGAGCACGCTGTGAATTACTTCCTCTTGCTGCGGTTCCGCTGGCGGCGGGCCTCGCGCGTATTGGTGCCGCCGTTCGAGCGTGGACCATCCGATGTGACCGCGGCCTTCGGCATCACCGCCATGTCCCGGCGCTCTTCGTCGAGCGCTGCCTGCTGCCGCGCCGCGAGCGTGCGGTCAGCCGGAGACGGGATCCGCTTAAGGATCGGCACGAATCGTGGAAGCTGGCCCCAGCCGCTCACGAAGTACTGCTGCACGATGCCGAACACGGTCGTCGTGACCCAGTACAGGGCGAGGCCGGACGGCAGGCTCCAGGCGATGAACACCGTGAGCAGCGGGAAGTAGTACTGCATCGACTGCATCATCTTCTGCTGCGGATCGACGATCTTGGGCTGCGTCGTCGGCTGGAACATCACCGACGAGATGAGCTGCGTCACCCCCGCGAGGATCGGCAGGATCCGCAGCGGATCCGGCGCGCCCAGGCCGCACGTCTGCCCCGCGTCCGCCGGCGGGCAGTGGACCATCCACGGGAGCCAGTGCGCGGTGAGGTCGAGGGTCTGGCCGCCGGTCAGCGGGTTCGGCACGAACGGGATGAGGATGTCCTTCAGGCTGTCGCCGGTGAGGTGTGGCGCCTGGGTGAACGCCGCGTACATCGCGAGCAGCAGCGGCATCTGCAGCAGGATCGGGAGGCAGCCCATCGCGGGGTTGTACCCGCGCTCCTGATACAGCTTCATCTGCTCCTGGCCGAGGCGCTGTTTGTCGGTCCCGTACTTGGCCTTGAGCTCGGCCATCGCCGGGGAGAGTTCCTGCATCGCGCGCTGGTTGCGGATCTGGATCCGGAACAGCGGGTACAGGGTCAGGCGGATGGCGACGGTCACGGCGACGATCGCGAAGCCGAAGTCATGGAGCAGGTCGTAGGCCGCGACGAGCAACGAGATGAGCGGGTGGACGAGCAGGAAGTTCCAGTACGGCGCGATGACGTCGAGCATCTAGCGCCCGGCCCGCTGCGGCACCGGGTCGTACCCGCCGCGCGCGAAGGGATTGCACGAGATCACGCGGCGGATGGCCATGATCGAGCCGCGCCCCGCCCCGTATCGCTCGACGGCCTCGATCGCGTATTCGGAGCACGTCGGCGTGTACCGGCAGGCCGGGGGCAGGGCCGGGCTGATCTGCGCCTTGTAGAACCGAAGGGCCGCGACGAGGACACGCGTCATCCGAACACCGCGCGCAGCTGCCGGTCCACCGCGCCGCGGATCTCGGCGGGAGCCGCATCGAGCGTCGCCGGCCGCACGATCAGCACCAGATCGAGGCCTCCTGCGGGCGCGGTCCGGGAGCCGAGGGCGATGCGGACGGCCTCGCGAACGCGCCGGCGGGCCCGGTTGCGCTGCACCGCGCCGCCGACGGCGCGCGACGACGCGACCGCGACGCGCACGGTGTGGTGATCGGTCGGTAGAGCTCGGAGAGAGAACAGCTTGTCATTGCGCGCAACACCTTCTGCCCGGACACGCGCGATGTCTTCCCCTCGCCGCAGCCTCGCGGCGTGCATCGAGCTCGCTTAGACGACGGTGAGCCGCTTGCGACCGCGAGCACGACGCGTCGCGAGGACCTTGCGGCCGCCCGTCGTCTTCATGCGCGCGCGAAATCCGTGGACGCGCGCGCGGCGACGGGTCTTGGGCTGATAGGTACGCTTCACGATCGAGTCCCCTCTCGAAAATGCTCACGCGGATCACGTCGGAGTTGTGAACGAAAGTCTAGCAGCCTGCTTGGATCCGTCCTTTGCCTTGCCGCACGTTCCGAGGCGGGGGTATAGTTCGCGGGCTTCCAGGGGAGCCACATCCAGGAATCGCCCGTCGCGCGCCGCAACAGGATCCACGCGGACTACGTTGTGACCATCGCGCGCATCTGAGTGGGGAGCATCCGTGACGTCTGACTCGCAGCTGGGAGCAGGGACTCGCACCAATCTCAAGGAGCTGTGGCGCGCCGCCCTCGGCGAGCTGCAGCTCGCGATGCCGAAAGCCAACTACGACACCTGGTTCAAGGAGACGTACGTCGTCAGCGAAGAGGACGATGTCTTCTGCATCGGCGTGCCGAATGCGTTCGCTCGCGAGTGGCTCGAGAACAAGTACCGGACCCATGTCCGCGCCTCGCTCCAGAGGCTCGTCGGCCGGACCGTCGACGTCCGCTTCATCACCGTGCCGGGCGGCGCAGGGCCCGCGGCCGGCACCGGCCAGCGACCCGCGAATTCCGGCTATTCGGGCCAGAATCAGGGCAGCCAGGGCGCGGCGGTGACCCCGGTCGCGCCACCGTCGGAGCGGCGGGTCGAGGCCTCGCCGATCACTGCGATCCTCAACCCCCGCTACACCTTCGCCACATTCGTCGTCGGATCCAACAATCGCCTCGCGCACGCGGCTGCGCTCTCGGTGACGGAGCGGCCGGGTCACTCATATAACCCCCTGTTCGTCTACGGCGGCAGTGGCCTCGGCAAGACGCACCTGATGCACGCCATCGGGCACGCGGTCCTGTCGCGCCACCCGAAGAAGCGGGTCGCCTACGCGACGAGCGAGAAGTTCACCAACGAGTTCATCAACTCGATCCGCGGACAGAAGTCCGAGGAGTTCCGCGAGCGCTACCGGCGCATCGACGTCCTGCTGATCGACGACATCCAGTTCATCGCCGGCAAGGAAGGCACCCAGGAGGAGTTCTTCCACACCTTCAACGCGATCCACGAAGAGGGTAAGCAGATCATCATGTCGAGCGACCGGCCGCCCAAGGCCATCCCGCAGCTCGAGGACCGGCTGCGCTCGCGATTCGAGTGGGGCCTCATCGCCGACATCTCGGCGCCGGATCTCGAAACGCGGACGGCGATCCTCCGGGCGAAGGCTGAAGCCGCGAACGTCGCGGTGCCGCCGCCGGTCATCGACTTCCTCGCGCAGCGGATCGTCTCGAACATCCGCGAGCTCGAGGGTGCGCTCACCCGCATCGTCGCGTACGCCACCCTCAACGCGGTCGCTGTGACCACGGAGCTTGCTCAGACGATGCTGCAGAACATCCTGTACAACCCGCGCCGGCAGTCGCTGTCGCCCGAGCGCATCGTCGAGACCGTCGCGAAGTACTACGGCGTGCCCTCAGATCAGCTGCGCGGCAAGGCGCGCGACAAGCAGATCGTGCTGCCCCGGCAGATCGCGATGTACCTCATGCGCGAGGAGACCGAGGCGCCGTTGCTTCGGATCGGCGAAGCGCTCGGTGGCCGCGACCACTCGACGATCCTCCATGGCTGCGAAAAGATCGAGCGCGCGATGGGCGAGAACGACGACTTCCGCCGGGATATCAACTCGCTGCGCGAGCAGCTGTACGCGGACTAGGACTGTTACCCGCGCCTGACTGTGTGGATAAGGGCCCATGCCCTGTGGATAAGGGCGCGCAATAGTGGACAACCGCCCCCGTACGGTGTCATCGATGGATCACCCTGTAGCATTTCGCGACACGGCCAGGATGGCCCTCCCGGGCCGTCCCCACAGCGTCCCCGGTCCGTCCACCACGCCACGGGTCACATCGATCAGCACTGGTGCGTCGAACGAGCGGGAAGGGTCATAGTCCACAGCACTACTACTGCGACTGGCGTTCTAATCGATCACTAACGAGCCGGACGTGGAGGGGGACTGGGTGAAGGTCAGCTGTCTACAAGAGAACCTCGCGCGCGGTCTTTCGATCGTGGGACGCGGGGTCTCGACGAGAGGGACGCTCCCGATCCTGGGCAACGTTCTCCTGAAGACGGATGGCGGCCGCCTCAAGCTCACGGCGACGAACCTCGAGATCGGGGTGAACTGCTGGGTGCCGGCCAAGATCGAAGACGACGGCGCCATCACCGTGCCGGCCAAGCTCTTCACCGAATTCGTGAACCAGCTCCCGCCGGGACCGATCGAGATCGCGCTGAACGTACGCACCAAGACAATCCACCTGAAGAGCGCCACCACGGAGGCGAATCTCAAGGGCCTCGACGCCGAGGAGTTCCCGATCATCCCGGCCATCCCGGACAAGCCGACCACCCGCATGTCGCAGGGCGTGCTCCGGCGGATGATCAACGAGGTCGCGTTCGTGGCGGCCACCGATGACTCGCGGCCCGTGCTCACCGGCGTCCTCACGACGTTCGAGGGCACCGAGGTCACCATGGCCGCGGCCGATCCGTACCGGCTCTCGGTGCGCCGCGCGCCGCTCCTCACCGCCGTCGATCCGAAGGTCGAGATCATCATCCCCGCCCGCAGCCTGTTCGAGGTCGCGCGCATCGTCGACGACTCCGAAGCGCCCGTCGACATCCTCGTGACGCCGAATGGCAGCCAGGTCATCTTCCACACCGATGAGGCGGATCTGGTCTCGCGGATCATCGAGGGCCAGTTCCCGAACTATCGCCAGGTCATCCCGACGAGCCACGCGACGAAGGTCACCGTGTCCCGCGACGAACTGCTCAAGGCGACGAAGCTGGCCTCGTACTTCGCGCGGGATGCCGCGAACATCGTGCGGTTCGCCGTGGATCCGGCGCAGGAGGTCCCACTCGTGGTCAGTGCGACCGCGGCCGAGGTCGGCGACAACACGTCGCGCGTCGACGCGAGCGTCGAGGGACCGGCGACGGCCATCGCGTTCAACTCGCGGTTCGTGGCGGATGCCTTGGGCAGCCTGGTCGCATCCGAGGTCGCGCTCGAGCTCGGCGGCCCGCTCGCGCCCGGCGTCGTACGCATCGTGGGCGACGACAGCTACCTCCACGTGGTGATGCCGCTCAGAATCCCTTCTTAGTCACCCGTGCGCGTCCGCTCGCTCCTCCTCGAGGATTTCCGCAGCTACGCCCGGACCGAGCACGCGTTCTCACCCGGCGTCACCGCACTTGTGGGCCGCAACGGCGCGGGCAAGACCAACGTCCTCGAGGCCATCCATCTCGTCGCCCGCGGGGATTCGCCGCGGGCCCGGGATGACGCCGAGCTTGTCCGCTGGGGCGCCAATACCGCGCGCGTGTCCGCCAGCGTCGAGCGGATCGATGACGCCCGCAGCGTCGATCTCCTGCTGTTCTCGCCCCCCGAGGGCGAGCGCCGGCGTCCGCGTCGGTACCTCCTCGACGGCGCAGGCAAACGCGCCGACGAGGCCATCGGTGAGCTTGCCGTCGTGTCGTTCTTCCCGGAAGACGTGCAGCTCCTGGCGGAGGCGCCGAGCGCGCGCCGCCGGTACCTCGATGCGATGGTCGCGCAGGTCCACCGGCGCCACCGCGCGGAGGCCCGCGAATACACGCGTGTGCTCGAGCAGCGCAACGCGCTGCTGCGAGTGCTCCGCGACGACGGCCGGCCCACGTCCGAGCTCGCGTTCTGGGATACCGAGCTCGTGCGGCTCGCGGCGTCGATCTCGCTCCGCCGCCAGGTGGCCGTGCACGAGCTCGTCGCGCCGTTCCGCGAGGCCGCCACGCGGTTCAGCGGCGCGGACGCGCTCTCACTCGCGTACGCGGCCCAGGTGGAAGGCGACACGCTCGAGGAGCGCACCGCCGCCTATCACGCGCTTCTGGTGCAGAAGCGCGATCGCGAGCTGTGGCAGGGGACGACGCTCGTCGGCCCGCACCGCGAAGATCTCGCCGTGAGCGCACACGGCCGGGCGCTCCCAACGTTCGCGTCGCGGGGCGAGCAGCGGAGCGCGGTCCTGTCGTTGAAGCTGGCGGAGGCCGCCTGGATCCGCGAGCGCGTCGGCGAGCTTCCGGTCTTCCTGCTCGACGACGTGCTGAGCGAGCTCGATCCGGGCCGTCGCGATGCGCTCGTGGATGCGTTGCCGCTCGATGCACAGACGCTCCTCACCGCCGCATTCGAGGCCGGCGTCCCCCAGCGGCTCATCGAGCGCGCGGACGTCATCCGGGTGAAGGACGGCGTGCTCGGGTGAGGCCGATTGGCGGCGCGATCGAACGCGCCCTCCGCAAGCTCGGGCTCGATCGCGACATCGCCCGCGTCTCCGCCCTCGATGCGTGGCCCGAGGCGGCCCGCGAGGTCTTCGGCCCACCCGCCGACGCAACGCGCGCCGTGGCCCTGAGCGACCGCGCGCTCGTCGTCGCGGTGCCCGACGCGAGCTGGTCCGGCGAGATCCGGCTGCGTGAGACCGAGCTCGTCGCGGCCATCGCCCGCCGAGCGGCCAGCGACATCACGCACATCCGTACGGTGCCCGCCGTGAGCCGGACTCCCTAGACTTCCGCGATGAGGCAGACCGGATATTCGACGAAGGTCGGATCGACCACCGAGCTGCGGCAGGGCAGCTCCGACGTGGTCGTCGTCAGCGAGCCGACCCTCGGCGCGACGCTGCGCACCAAGGGCCGCTTCTACTTCCTCTGTGAGGTCCTGCCGCAGGGCAAGCAGGGCTCGGACGTGGCCAAAGAGGTCGCGGACCTGGTGCGAGAGCAGTACGAGTACGACCTGTCCGCCGGCATCGAGGGCGCGATCCGCAAGGCCCTCCGTGACGCGAACCGGCGCGCGGCGCACCGACTGCGTGACCAGCACGGCCGGGTCACGCTGCACGCGGCCTGCGCCGTCATCGTCAATCACGAGCTGTACGCGGCACGCATCGGCCAGGCCCAGGTCTTCCTCGTGCGCCGGGCCCGCCTCTTCCTTCCCGGTGACGACCCGAACGAGCTCGCGGACTTCGTGCACCGAACGACGACGCGGCGCGCGGCCTCGCTTGGGAGCGATCCCGACCTGCTGCCCGCGGTGTGGAAGCAGGCCATCGAGCCTGGGGACACCGTGATCCTGGCCGGCGGCAATGCGGTCGCGGCCCTCGGCGCCGATGCCTTGCTCAATGCCGCGGTGACGCTCCATCCGCGGGCAGCCGCCGAGCATTTGCACAACCGGTTCATGGCGGAGGGCGGGACGGGGAGCGACAGCGTCGTGTTCATCGAGGTCTCACCAGCGACAACCACCGCTCCGCGCCTCGCGTCCGCGCGGGAGCCGAGCCGCCCACCGGAGGAGGTCCTCGTCGCCGAGGGCATCCGATCGCGGATCGACGCGATCTGGCGGCACCGTCCCCGCCTCGGCCGCGCCGTCGGCTCGGTCGCGGCCCCCGCCGCGGGCGCCGTCGGGAAGAGCGTCGCCATCGGGCTCGAGCTCCTGCCACACCGCACGACGACCCTGGGCGGCCCGATGCGCACGGCGCGCGAGCGCGGTGCGCGGCAGCAGCGCATGGTCACCCTCCTCGCGCTCGCCCTGCTGCTGATCTCGGGCGCCATCGGCACCGTCGTCGTTCGCGACTTCCAGGCGAACAGCGTCGTCGCGAGCTACAACCTCGCGGTCCTTGCGGCATCCAACGACCTCGACTCCGCGCAGGCGTTCCTCGACCGGAAGCCGAACGCCGATGAGGACCGGGCTCGCCAGAAGATCGTCTCGGCACGAGGCCACCTGGCGGAAGCCGCCGCGTCCACGGTGGTGAAGCAGTCCGATATCGACCGGCTTGCCGCACGCGCAAATGCGCTGTCCGATCGGATGAACAGCGTCCTCCTCGACCTGGCGACGCAGGCACCGGGCGCCAAGGTCATGAGCTTCACCCAAACGCAGTTCGGGCTGTACGCCGCTGACCCCGGCAGCGGGCGGCTCTGGCGGGTGTTCGAGGACAAGCCCGGATCGACCATCGCGGGGCCGGTGCTCCAGAAGGGCAAGGCCGGCGTCGGGACGCCGCTGCTCGTCACCGCCGTCGACAACGCCCTGTACAGCGTTGATGACGCGAACAAGATCTGGAAGGCCGAGGGCAACACCGTGGTGGAGGCCACGCCCCCCGGCACCGACAAATGGAAGAGCGTGACCGGTCTGGTGAGCTTCACCGGGAACCTCTACGTGCTCGATCCGGCGTCGGGCCAGATCTGGCGCCACGAGGAGGACCGCGGAAAGTTCCTCGCGGCCGACCCGGTGCTCGCGCAGCCTCTGGGCGGGATGACCTCATTTGCCGTCGACGGCAGCATCTGGGTCACCACGACCGCCGGCGACGTGGGTCTGTTCAAGCGCGTCGGCAGCGCGACCACGGCGACGAAGTCGGACTTCACCATCAAGTGGCTCGGCGATCCGGTGAAGGCCACGGCCATCCAGGCGATCGACTCGCAGCGGAACATCTACGTGATGGACGCGCCGGCTCGCATCCTCGTGCAACTCACCCGGGACGGGCGGGAAATCGCGCGGTTCGACCTACCCAAGGACCTCGCTCCGGCATCCGCGTTCTTTGTGTCCGAGGGCCTGCATGTCGTCTACACCGCGCATGGCTCGAAGATCGCGGCGACCGACCTCAGTCGGTGATCCCCTTCTCGGATGCGAATCCGACGAGGGGACCCGCACTGGTCAACCGGCTTCTGCTCTTCGCCAACATCGCCGTGTGGCTGTACATCGTCAGCCTGCAGCGCACACCCGGCGCGCTCGAGGCGTTCTTTGACCGCTACGCGTTCGACTGGTCGCGCTTCACCCACGAGCTGCAGGCCGGCGCATGGTCCGTCGATACGTTCATCCCGCTGTTCACGCACATGTTCCTGCACGGCGGCTGGCTGCACGTCATCGGCAACATGCTCTACCTCTGGGTGTTCGGCGATAACGTCGAGGATCGCTTGGGCAGTCCCACGTACCTGCTCTTCTACGTGCTCTGCGGGATCGTCGCCGCGATCGGCCAGGGGCTCGTCGCGCCGGCGCCGATGCTCGGCGCATCGGGCGCGATCGCCGGGGTGCTCGGCGGATATCTCGTGCTCTCGCCCCGCGCACGCGTCCGCACGCTCATCTTCCTCGGCATCTTCATCACGGTCGTCCAGCTGCCGGCCGTGATCGTCATCGGCTTCTTCGTCGTGATCCAGTTCATCGAGGGCTTCGCGTCCCTCCGCCTCGAGGGCCATGCCGCGACCGAGCACGTGGCGTACTTCGCCCACCTCTTCGGATTCTTCGCCGGCATCGGGCTGGTCCTGCTGTTGCGCGACCGCGCCCGTCAGGGGACCGCGCCGTATGGCCGGTACGGGTAGCATTTTCCGGTGCCCGAGTCAGTCCCGCGTTCGGGCCTGGTCCTCTGCACCGTCGAGTCGGTGCGCATCCACGTCCTCACCGGTCAGCATGTCGTGCTGCTGCAGCCCCAGGACTCCGAGCGCCTCGTACCGATCTGGATCGGCGCGGATCAGGCCCACAGCATCGCTACACGGATCGCCGGCATCACCAGCGACCGGCCGCTGACGCATGACCTGATGATGTCGATGCTGAGTGCGTGCGGCGTGGAGATCACCCGCGTCGTGGTCAAGGATCTCGTCACCGACTCGTCCGGCCAGGGCAGCGTGTTCCATGGCAGCGTCTTCATGCAGCTCGGGGATCGCGAGATGGAGATCGACTCGCGGGCCTCCGATGCCATCGCGCTCGCCGTCCGCTGCGAGGCCCGCATCCTCGTGGCCCAGGGCGTCGTGGACCGCGCGTCGATCGCGGCGTCGGGCGAGGACGACGAGACCCCCGGCGAGCTCGGCGTGTTCCGCCAGTTCATCGAGAGCCTGCCCGACGACCCGAATCCGAGCAGCGGCTGACCACCGGCCCACGCGGCTCATGATCGATCCGGCGATCTGGCCGCTCGCTGCGGCCGCGGACCGGCGTGGCCGTCTGCGCATCGGCGGTGCCGACGTCGTCGCGCTGGCGGACCGCTTGGGCACCCCGCTGTACGTGTACGACGCGGCGACGATCCGTGAGGCGTACCGGCGGTACGCGGCGGCGTTCAAGGACCTGCGCCCGGTGCGGATCTCGTACGCGATCAAGGCCTGCGCGCTCCGCGGCGTCGCCTCCATCCTCGCCACGGCCGGCGCCGACGCGAGCGCGGCGTCGCTCGGCGAGCTCCTGGCCGCGCGGCGGGCGGGCTTCGCGATGGCCCGCACGCAGCTGCATGGCAACGCCAAGACGGACAACGAGCTGCGGGCGGCCCTCCGCCTGGGCGTCGGCCGCATCGTCATCGACGGAGCGGACGAGATCGACCGTCTCGCCCGCATCGTCGCGCGGCGGACGCGCCCGCAGCCGGTGTGGCTGCGCGTGTCGCCGGGGATCGGTGCGGACACCCATCCCCATCTGCGGACCGGCATCCTGGACAGCAAGTTCGGTGCGCCGATCGCGGGCGGCGACGCGCTCGCGCAGTGTCGCGCGATCGCCGCGACGAAGGGACTACGCCTCGTCGGCCTGCATGCGCATCTCGGCACGCAGCTGCATGAAGCCGAGCGCTACCGCGAGCTCGGCGCGGCGCTCGCCGCGCTCGCGGCGGAGGTCCGCGCGGCGACCGGCGTCGCGCTCAAGGAGTTCGGCGTCGGCGGCGGGCTTGCGATCCCGCTGCGCCCCGAAGACCCGGTCCTCGACCTTGCGGCGTACGCCCACGCGATCGCCGGGCCGATCCGGGCGGACGAGACCCTCGCCGCGGCGACGATCTACCTCGAGCCCGGCCGTTCGCTCGTCGGCCGCGCCGGCGTCTCGCTCTACCGCGTGATCGGCACAAAACGGGTTGCCGGCGTACGGACGTTCGTCTCGGTCGACGGCGGGATGGGCGACAACATCCGCCCGGCCCTCTACGACGCCGCGTACACGGCGATCCTGGCGGATCGCGCGACCGCGGCGCCGGCGGAGCACGTCGCGATCGCCGGCAAATACTGCGAGAGCGGCGACCTGCTGATCCGCGATGTCGCGCTGCCGTCCGCCGAGCCCGGCGATCTGCTCGCCATCCCCGCGGCCGGGGCCTACAGCGTCGCGATGGCCTCCAACTACAACCACCACCCCCGTCCGGCGGTCGCGCTCATCGATCGCGGCCGGGCGAGGGTCATCCGGAAGCGCGAGACCCACGCCGACATCTGGCGGCTCGAGCGCTAGGCCCAGCTAGCGGGGCCGCAGCCAAAGCGAGAGTCGCAGCAGCAGCAGATCGCGGATCGCCTTCAGGATCACCTTCGGCGGCGTGCCCTTCGGCTCATGGTGCATCCGCGGATGATGCGGAACGCCCACCTCGCGCGTCACGACGCCCTTCGCACGCAAGGTGATGAGCAGTTCCGGTGAGAAGAACGCGCCGTTCGAGCGGACCTTCGCGAGCGGCACGCGCCTGAAGACGTCCGCGCGGAAGAGCTTGAACGCGCAATCGACGTCACGCCAGTCGCCCGCGAACAGCGTCCGGATCACCCGGTTGTACACGCGCGAGACGATGACGTGCCACAGGCCGTACTCGAGCGTGAGCCGGTAGCCGAGGACCGCGTCGACGCCGGGCCCGAGCGCTGCGCGGAGCGTCCCGAAGTCCGCGACGTCGAACTGCTGGTCGCCGTCGGTGAAGAAGATGAACGGCTGCGTCGCGCTCTCCAGGCCGGCCCGCACCGCGCCGCCGTAGCCGCGGCCGGGCTGATGGTGGATCACCTTGATTCGCGAGTCGGTCAGCGCGAGGGCGTCCGCGAGCTCGCCGGTGTGATCGGTGCTGCCGTCGTCGACGACCGTCACCTCCACGTGGTCGGCATAGCGAGGGAGGATCTCGAGCGCGCGCGCCACCATCGGGGCGACGTTGAGCTCCTCATTGCGCGCGGGGAAGAAGAACGAGAGGCCCGACAGCCGTTCGGCCACAGCGCGATAACGCTAGCGTTCCATGCGTGGACGCCCCGCCCGCGAGGGTCAGCGATCGGTGGATCGCAGTGGCCATCGGATGTCTTGCCGTCGTGGGGTATGTCATCGCGGGCTGGGCCGCGCCGACCGTGTACGACTACTACGGCCGGCTTGCCGACGCGTTCGTTCACGGGCGCTACTGGCTCATCGAAGACCCTCCGTGGCTCAACGAGCTCTTGTCGTGCGGCGACGGACGGTGGTGCGTCGCCTACCCGCCGCTGCCGGCCGTGCTCTCCATCCCACTCCTTGGCCTCGGGACCGCCACCGCGCAGGATCTGGTGTCGCAGCTCTGCGGCGGCGCGTCTGCGGGCGTCCTGTATCTCGCCCTTCGGGCATACGGTGCGCCGCGCTGGGTCGCGGTGGCCGGCGCCCTGCTGTCGGCATTCGGTACGACGCTCCTCTTCACGAGCGCCGACGGCCGTTCGTGGTACGCGGCGCACGCCGTGGCGATGCTCTTCACCACGATCGCGTTCCTGATCGCCCTGCGCGGCGGCCCCGGGTGGGCCCTCGGCGCGGCCAT
>JALZAB010000079.1 GCA_030948585.1 Chloroflexota bacterium | reverse complement strand
TGGCCGGCTTCGGCATCGGGCCCACCCTTGACCACGATGATCTGCACGACCACAACGTGCTCGTCGACGAGGGTGGCCGGGCGACGATCGTCGATTGGGGCGACGCGTCATTGACCCACCCGTTCCTCACCCTCGCCGTCACGCTGCGCTTCGCCGCGGAGGCAGCCGGCCATCCGACCGACGCGCCGGAGATCCAGAGGCTGCGGGACGCCTACCTCGAGCCGTGGACGACCCTCGTCCCGGCCCGAGCACTGCGCCGCGCGGCGGACATCGGCTCGGCGCTCGGCATCCTCACCGGCGGGCTCACCTGGTACGAGGTGATCACGCGCTTCGCCGGCGCCCACGAGGCCGAGCCTCGTGAGATGGCGATGATTCTCGAACGCACCGCCGGGGCGGTCGCGGCGCTCTAGGTCCTCTCGAGCTCCAGCTCGGTCGCGACCCCGTTGAGCTCGCCGGCCCACGCGTGCCCGTGTCCGGTGAGACCCGACCCGAGCGACGTGGCCAACGTCTCACTGCGCACGAGGTCCGTGAACCGTTCGACCGTGGCCGCGATCGGGCCGGCGTAGCGGATCGCGATGCGATCGGCGATCTCGAATCCGGCGTCCTTCCGCAGGTCGTTCACCTTGCGGACCAGCTCCCGCGCAAGACCCTCGGCCTCGAGGTCGGGGGTCACGGTCGTCTCGAGCGCGACGACCGCGCCGGCGTCCGTGCCGACGGTATGGCCCGCGGTGCCCTCGTGCGAGATGAGGACCTCCGCCGGCCCCAGGGTGAACCCTTCGACCAGGATGCCCCCTTCGGTGGTCGTGAACCTGCCCGCCTGGAGCGCCGCGCGCACCCGAGGCAGGTCCTTGCCGAGCTTGGGACCGAGCGCCTTCAGCTCCGGCTTCACGGTCTCCCGGACGAGGCCTTCAGCCTGATCGCGCACATCGAACGCCTTCACGTTGAGCTCGTCGCAGATCATCGTCGCGAGCTCCGCCTGTCCGTCGAGCGCGCCGTGATCACGATCGTTCGCGTCGAACACCGCGATGAGCCTCGCGAGCGGCGTCCGCGTCTTCACTCCCGCCGCGGACCGGGCCGCGCGCCCGAGCGCCACCACGCGCATGGCCGCGCGCATCCGGCGCTCCAGGTCATCGTCGATGCGCTCGGGATGCGCCTCGGGATACGCGGTGTGATGGATCGATGCGGCCGCACTATCGCGCGCCCGACGGACGAGGTTCTGATACATGTGCTCGGCGAGGAACGGCATCATCGGAGCGAGCAGCTGCGCGAGCGTGCTGAGCGCTTCGTAAAGGGTCTGGTAGGCGGCCTGCGAATCTTCGCGTGAGGCCGCCTGCCAGAAGCGCCGCCGGTTCCGCCGGACGTACCACGTCGACAGCTCCTCCCAGAACGCCTCGAGCTTCCACGCCGCGGTCGCCGAGTCGTACCGGTCGAGGGCCTCGCGGCAGTCCCGGACCAGACGCGCCAGCGCCGACAGCAGCCACCGGTCGATGAGGGGACGCTGGTCGATCGCGATGGCCGGCGCGCTGGGATCGAAGGCGTCAAGGTTCGCGTATGTGACGAAGAACGAGTACGTGTTCCACAGGGTGAGGAGCCGCCGCTTGATGTCGTCGGTCGGAGCCGCGCCCCAGTACACGTTCTCCTGCGGGTTCTGGCGGGTGTACAGCCAGCGGATGACGTCCGCGCCGACCTCTTCGCACGACTCACCAAGGTCGAGCATGTTGGCGCCGGTCTTGTGGAACTCCTGACCGGGGGCGGCGAGGACCTTCTCGTGCGAGCCGTTCGTCCGGTAGGGCGCCTTCCCCGTGAGCACGACGCTAAAGAAGAGCGCGGAGTAGAACCACAGCCGGACCTGCTCGACCATCTCGACCACGAAGTCCGCGGGGAACCACTGCTCCCAGTAGCTGCGCTCGTGCAGCCAATCGAGCGTCGAGAACGGCACCACCCCGGCATCGAGCCAGCAGTCCCCCACTTCCTTCACCCGGGTGCTCTCGGCCGTGCACGTGGGGCAGCTCACGACGACGTTGTCGATCCACGGGCGGTGCAGGTCGCGGAGGCCGTCGAGCCCGCGGACCGCGCGCTGCCGGAGCTCCTCCTCGCTTCCGATCACGAAGAAGTGCTCGTTGGCGCACGTGTAGAACGGCAGGGGCAGGCCCCAGTACCGCTTGCGCGAGATGTTCCAGTCGCCCATGTTCTGCAGCCAGTTCTGCATGCGCGCGCCGGCAGCGGGAGGCACCCACGTCACGTCCTTCGCCGCCGACATGAGCTGCGGGCGAAGCTCGTCCATCGCGATGAACCACTCGTCGTCCACCCGGAACACGATCTCTTCCTTGCACCGCCAGCACACCGGGTAGCGGTGCGTGTAGGGCATCGCGCGGAACAGGTAGCCACGCGTCTGCAGGTCGTCGACGATCTCCTGCGCGACGTCCCGGGCCTCCTTGCCCTCGAGCCAGCCGTAGCCCGCGACGAAGCGGGCGTTCTCATCGATCGGCACGAGCACCGGCAGTGACTCGGTCTTCGAGAGGGCGAAGTCCTCGGCGCCGCAGCCCGGCGCGATGTGCACGATCCCGGTGCCTTCCTCTTCGCTCACCGCGTCCCACGCGATCACGCGGTGGATCACCTTCGCGGGCGCGGCCGCCGGCAGCTCGTCGAACGGCCCCCCGTAGCGCTCGCCGACGAGGGTCGCGCCCTTCACCGTGGCAACCACGGTCGCGCCGGGTAGGGCCAGCGCCCCGAAGACCGTCTTCCCAAGGACGAGCGTCTCGCCATCGAGCGTCACCCGCACGTAGTCGAGCTCTGGGTGGACCGCGAGGGCGACGTTCGCGGGCAGCGTCCACGGCGTCGTAGTCCAGACGAGGAAGAACGATCCCGGCTGCCCGGTGATGGGCAGCTTCGCGTAGATGCTCGTGTGGGTCATCTCGCGGTAGCTGTCGATCATCTCGTGCTGCGACAGCGCCGTGCCACAGCGAGCGCACCACGGCATGGACCGATGGCCCTTGTACAGCCACCCACGCTCCTGGCAGATCTTCAGGACGTGCCAGATGTGCGAGATGTTGTTGTCGTCGTACGTGAAGTACGAGTGATCCCAGTCCATCCATTGCCCGAGCCGGATGGACTGTTTGGTGATCGCCGCGGCCGACCGATCGACGCGCGCGCGGCAGGCGTCGGCGAAGCGGTCGATGCCGTACAACTCGATGTCCCGCTTGCTGTTGAGGTTGAGCTCGCGCTCGACCTGCACCTCGACCCAGAGGCCCTGGCAGTCGAAGCCGTTCTGGTAGCGCTGGTCCTGCCCGAGCATCGCGTGATACCGCTGGTACAGGTCCTTGTACGTGCGAGACCAGCCGTGGTGGATGCCCATCGCCTCGACGTTGGCCGTGATCGGCCCGTCATAGAAGGAGTACCGGGGTCCGCCGGCGTTCTTCTTCCGCAGGGCCTCGAAGCTGCGCTCGCGCTCCCAGAGCTCCAGCACCCCGTGCTCGAGCTCTGGCAGATCGACGCTCGACCCGACCGGCGTGAAACGCGACTTGGCGACCACGATCCCTCCAGATATAGGACGACCGTCCCTTCATGGGACGGTCGGTCGGACCGCGGTACCACCCACCTTCGGCGCCCAACTCGGCTGGGGCGCCGCGCTCGATCCCGCCTCTAACGGTGCGGCTCCGTCCGCGTCTAGTTGCCTGTCGGCGTTCTTGCGGAGGCTTGGGGTCGATGGCCCCTCGATCGCCTGTCGCTCCATTCTATCTGCTCTATCTGCCTCTATCTGCCGCGGCGAGCGGCGACCTACGATCGCGCGCGTGCACCGCGGCCCGTTCTCGCGCGTCGCGCGCCCGCTCACCGAGGCGATGCGGACGGAGGTCGCGGCCTTGGCGGCGCGGTTCGGCGCCCCGATCAGCCGCGACGTCGCGCTGGATGACATCGCATTCGACCCGGTGGGCAACCCGTCCCGCTTCGCCGAGGTCTGCATGGTGGTCCGCCGGCCGAGCGGGGAGGTGCTTCTCTCGATCAAGACCTTCTATCCGCGCCAGGCCTATCGACTGCCGACCGGAGGCATCGACAGGGACGAGCCGATCCTCGACGCCGTGCTTCGGGAGACGCATGAAGAGACCGGGCTGCGGGTCGAGGTGCGCCGATTCGTCGCGGCGCTGACGTACCGGGATGGACCCTCAGGCCCCGCGGTCTTCCACACCTTCGCGTTCTTGCTGGATGATCCGACCGGAGCCCCGGTCACGCCGCTCGATCTCGACGAGCAGATCGAGTCCTATCGCGAAGTGCCGGTGGCTGAGCTCGCCCACGTGGCCGCGCGGCTGGATGCGATCGCGCCGGACGGCGCGCCGGGGATCCCGAACTGGGATGCGTGGGGTCGGTTCCGCGCGCACGCGCACCGGGCGGTGCACGAGGCGCTCAGCTGATCAGAAGCGGTCGAAGCGGAAGAAGCGCACTGCGAGGGCGAACCCGATGATCGTCCACACGAGCAGCCCGAGGAGCTGACCCCGCACATCCCAGAGGCTCGCGCCCTGGACCGAGATCTCGCGCAGCGCGTCGTTGAGGAACGTGAGCGGCAGCAGGTTCGTCACCGGACGGATGAGCTCGGGCGCCGCCTCCTTCGAGAAGAACACGCCCGAGAAGAAGAACTGCGGAAGCGTGATGAGCTGCGCGATCGCCGGCACCTGGTTCTCGGTCTCGGCCCATCCCGCGAGCGCGAAGCCGATGGTCAGGAAGAGCACCGCGCCGAAGAGCGAAACCAGTAGGAGCGGCAGGATGCCGCCAAGCGGATGCACGTCGAACAGGAACACCGAGACCGCGAGCATGATCAGGACCTGCAGCGTGGCCATGATCAGTCGCGTGACGACCTGCGAGACCAGAAAGGTCGCGGGCTTCAGCGGAGTGGCCATGATCCGGCGCAGGACGCCCCGCCGCTTGTCCACCACCAGGGCGAACGCGACGGAGAAGATCGCCAGCTGCATGACATTCACGCCAAGGATCCCGGGCACGAGGAAGTCGACGTAGCGAAGTCGGACCCCCTGCACGTCCTCCTGCTTCAAGCTCACGACCGGAGCGCTCTGGTTGACCGCGAACGAGAGCCTCGTGATCACCTCGTTGACGATCGATTCGCCGACGGAGACCTGCTGCGGGCGGGCGTCGTTCCCGTACATCGTGAGCGCGGGCACGGGCTGGCCGGCGCGGGTCGGCGCGATCGCGAAGTCCTTCGGGATCACCAGGAGCATGTCGAGCTCGGTGCGCTTCAGCTGCGCGAGCGCCGTGTCCGCCGAGATGTGCTTCACCGATAGCGTGTCGATCTTCTCCAGCGTCGACACGAATGCCTGGCTCGCGGTGTTGTCGGCCTGGTCGTCGATCGCGAGCGACACCTTCCCGAAGGCGCCGAGGTTGAGCGAGCCGAAGATCAGCAGCAGCATCAACGGTACGACGAGCGAGAAGAACACGGCCGTGCGGTCGCGCAGGTACGCGCGCAGGTACATGACGGTGAGGCGCAGCGCCTGTCGCATCAGTCCTCTCGCAGCTCGTGGCCGGTGAGGTCCAGGAACACGTCCTCGAGGTTCGCCTGCTGCTGGATGACGGGCTTGCTGAAGCCGCGCCCGAGCAGCCCAGTGATGAGGGTCCGTGGCTGATCCATCGCGATGATCTGGCCGTGGTCCATCACCGCGACACGGTCACAGAGCACCTCGGCCTCGTCCATGTAGTGCGTCGTGAGGAAGACGGTCGTGCCGGCTTGACGGATGCCCCGGACCAGCTCCCACAGGTTGCGGCGAGCCTGGGGGTCCAGACCGGTGGTCGGCTCGTCGAGGAACAGCACGCGCGGCCGGTTCACCAGGGCCGTCGCGATCGACAGTCGCTGGCGCTGCCCGCCTGAGAGCTTCTCCTGACGCTGGCCGGCCTTGTCGGCGAGATCGACCTCCTTGAGGAGCGCCATCGCATCGACAGTCACTCCGTAGCAGAGCGCGAAGAGCTCGACCGTCTCCTTCGCCGTGAAGTTCTCGGGGAACGCGCTCTGCTGCAGCTGCACGCCCACGCGCTCTTTGGCCCTCGCCGGATCCTTCGACACATCGATCCCGTCTACGACGGCTTCGCCCCCGTCGGCCTTGCGCAGGCCCTCGAGTATCTCGACGGTCGTCGTCTTCCCCGCCCCATTCGGGCCGAGCAGCCCAAAGATCTCGCCCTCGAGGACGTCGAAGGTGATGCCCCGCACCGCCTCGATGTCGCCGTAGTGCTTGCGGAGATCGCGGACGGATACGACGGCGGTCATGACCCGCTCAGTATCAGTGCGGGACGAACGACCGCAACGCCAAGTCGTATACAAAGAGCGCGACCGGGAACAGGACGACCGCGACGACCACGATGCGGACGATCACCGGATGCGGGCGCCGAAGCCGGGTGTACGTGACGACAAGGGCGAGCGCGACCAGCCCGAGGAGCGGCACCTGGGCGACCCAGTGCAACGGGTCCTGGTCCGGCTCGACGAGCAGCGTGTAGACGATCGCCCCGGTCAGGCAGCCGCTGGCGAGGCCGATGACGGCGTAGACGCCGGCGTTCCGAAGGGGGTCACGGATCGCGAGGGCGAGCCCCAGCGCGAAGGCGAAGAGCATGGCCGACAAGATGCGCTGGTAGGCATCGTGGTACGGGGTGAACAGGAAGGCCTGGGGGAATACGACCGACAGGACGACCGGGGCGAGGAACGCGGCGACGCAGACGATGCCGACCGCGCGCGCGCCGCGGAGGGTGGCCGTGCCGACCGGAGGAACGCGCTCCACCCGCTATACGCTACGGGTCCCATGCCCGGCCCGCGCGAGCCCTGGCCGTGCGCCCGCTGCTCGACGCTGAACCTCTCGACCGCGCGATCGTGCCGCCGATGCGGCGCCGCGCGCGGCGTCCGCGCGAGCCGCGCGTCCGGCTCCCCCGGCCTCGCCGCGATCTGCAGCGCCCTCGTGCCGGGCCTCGGCCAGCTCTACCAGGAGCGGTGGATCCGCGGCATCGTCGTCTTCCTCATCCCCGTCCTCGCGATCGCGCTCGGGGGCGCATTCGTCGCGACGTTCGATCCGCTCACGTCCTTCGTCATCCGATACGCCGTCATCTCCACCCTCGTGGTGATCGGCGGGCTGTTCGTCTATCACCTCTGGGTCGTTGCCGACGCGTTCGCGAGCGTGTTCCGTGATGGCACGACCCTGCGCGGGAGGCACGCGGCCGATTACTTCGCCCTTGGCATCGTGACGCTCGCCCTCATCGCGGGCTACGGCAGCGTCTACCGCGGAGCCAACGCCTGGGCCGGCCTCGCGGCGAAGGTCTTCGCGCCCGTCGCCGGCGCGACGGCCCGCGGCGTGACCACATCGTTCGATCTTCCGCCGTGGAACGGTCGCGAGCGGCTGAACGTCCTCGTGCTCGGCGTCGACTCCCGCGGCGTTGCGGGTGACACGCAGAACACTGACACGATCATCGTCCTGTCGATCGATCCGCTCAACAAGACCGCGGCGATGCTGTCCGTGCCGCGCGACACGCTCGCCGCGATCCCCGGTCACGGGAGCGACAAGGTGAACGCCGCGTTCTCGATCGGCGGACCGGACCTCGCGCAACGGACCATCGAAGGCCTCCTCGGGATCCGGATCAACAGCTACGCGCTCATCAACTTCGGGGCATTCACCAGGATCGTCGATTCCGTCGGGGGTGCCCTGGTCGACGTGAAGCGCCCGATCCGGGACGAGTCGTATCCGACCGCAGACTTCGGCGTCGAGCGGCTGAACATCCAGCCGGGCCCCCAGCTCATGCCCGGCGATGTCGCGCTCAAGTACGCCCGGTCGCGCCACGACAGCAACGACTTCTCGCGCGCCCGCCGGCAGCAGGACGTCATCGCGGCGATCCGGGCGCGGCTCTCGGGCGACGGCGGGCTCGGACGGATCCCGGGGATCGTGAACGAGGTCGGCTCGGCCGTCGAGACGAACTTCGATCCCGCGAACATTTTGCCGCTCGCCGGCCTCGGCGGCGGCATCCGCGCGAGCGACATCCGAAGCGAGGTGCTCCTTCCCTGCGATGTCCCCGCGCCACATTGCGAGCTCACGGAGGACCAGTCGGCCCAGGGCTACTACCTCATCCCCGACAAGGCGAAGATCGCGAACCTCGTGGCCGAGCTCTTCTACGACACGCGCGTGCGACAAGAGGGGGCCCGGATCGAAGTCCGCGGCACCACGAGGAGCACGGCGGCCCAAGACGTCGCGGACCGGCTTACGGCCCGCGCCTTCGGCGTCGCGCGCGTCACGACCGGGACCGCGGGACGCTCCGAGATCCTCGTGAAGAACAGTGCCAAGCGCTACACGGCGGA
>JALZAB010000070.1 GCA_030948585.1 Chloroflexota bacterium | reverse complement strand
AACGAGAAGCCCGGCTGGGTCTACGGCCGCTACGGCACGCCAACGACGGGCGCGCTCGAAGCCGCGCTCGCCGACCTGGATGACGCGGAGGAGGCCGTCTGTTTCGTCTCCGGGATGGCGGCGATCGCAACGCTGTTCGGGGTCATCGCCGCGGAGAAGGGTCGCATCGTCGCGCAGGAGGACACCTACGGAGCGACGCGCGCGTTGCTCCAGCGATTCGCCGCCGAACGCGGGGCGGATGTCGCGTTCGTCGATCCCACCGACCTTGGGGCGGTCGAGGCCGCGCTCGACGCCCGTCCGACGGCGCTCCTCTACGTGGAGGCGATCTCCAATCCGCTCCTTCGCGTCGCGGATGTCGCAGCGCTTGCCGAGCGCGCTCGCGCAGCCGGCGCGAAGCTGTGCGTCGACGCGACCTTCGCCACCCCGGTCCTCTACCGGCCGGCCGGCCTGGGAGCCGATCTCGTGCTGCATTCGCTCACGAAGTACATCAACGGACACGGTGACGTGATGGGCGGGAGCGTCGCGGGACCGGCCGCGGAGATTTCCAAGCTTCGTGAGCGCGTGATGAGCGACGGCGCATACCTGCCGCCGCACGAGGCCTGGCTCACGATCCGCGGCCTGCGGACGCTCGAGCTCCGCGTCACCCGCCAGTGCGCGGGCGCGCTCGCCCTCGCGACGCACCTCGCGAGTCATGCCAAGGTCGCGCGCGTGTTCTACCCCGGGCTTCCGTCCCACCCGCAGCACCAGCTCGCGTCCGATCAGTTCGGTGAGCGGGGCGGGGGAGTCGTGACATTCGCGCTCGCGGACGACACGAAGGCCGCGGCCTACCGGTTCCTGGATGCGCTCGAGGTCGCCGCGTCCGCGACCACGGTCGGCGACCTGTTCACCGAGGTGCTGCATCCGGCGACGGCGTCGCACCGCCGGATCGATCCGGCCGAGCGAGTGCGGATGGGCATCACCGACGGCACCGTGCGCGTGTCGGTCGGGATCGAAGACCCGTACGATATCGTCGCGGATATCGATCAGGCCCTGGAGCGGGTCTAGCCGCTCAGTGCTCGCGCCGCAGGTGGTCGAGCACCTCGGCCATCACCCGGCAGTCGATCTCGTTGTAGCGCGAGACATCGCGCATCAGCTCCACGGCCCCGAGGTCACCCCCGTCACGCGCGGCGATCTCGGCCGCGGCCCAGGCGCCGGCCATCGCGCCCGTGCCGTCGGCGAGGCCCTCGCCCCACTCCGTCTCGATGAGGCCATGCGACCGCATCGCCCGGGCGACGGCTTTGAGTCCGAAGCTTCGAGCGCCGCGGACGACCACCGGCGTCGGATGGACGATCCGTTCGAGGAGGTCGTACCACCCGAGCTGCGGCCAGCCACGATCCGGATGCCGGGCGCGCGCCGAGCTGTATGCACCCTCCATGAACACGGTCTCCGCCGCGGACCAATGGAACAGCCGCGCGTCCGCCGCGCCCGCCAGACCGGCCTCGCGGGCGAGGCGATCCACGTGAGCCAGCCACGCGTCGATCATGTCGGCCTCGGCCTCGCACGTCAGCGACCGCGCCGTGAACTGCGCGAACGTCCACGCACCGCCCCGGTAGGTCCCGCACCCGATCTGGAAGATCAGCGACTGCCCGCCCTTGCGCGGGAATCCGGCGAAGTCATCGTTCAGGTCATTCACCGTCTCGAAATCGACGTACAGCTCGACCGGCGAACGATCGCGCCAGCGCCCGTCGTCCGCATCGATGTGCGCCGGCCGGACCGGCGCGCCGGCCTCGCGGTTCGCGGCGAGCATCGCGTCGAACTTGGCGGGGTGGGTCTCGCCGCTGATACCGAGCAGGTCGGCGGAGACGCGCTCGTCGTCCCACCGCGTCACGCCGCGTTCGCGAGCGCGATCCCGCATCGCCGCGCTCACCCGCCAGAGAAGGGTGAGCTCGCGGAGCTCCTCCGCGATCTCGCGCTTGGCGACGTGCCACGGATGATCGCGGTCGTTCTTCATGTTCGGCCAGAGCTCCGGGATGGTCGGACTCGGACGGACGGTCCACCCTGCGCCCTCGCGCCGCACGCGGCGGATCCAGTACCGGCCGGCCGCAACGACGTCCGCGAGCGCGGCCTCCCTGGAGCGCACGTACATCTCGCCCGGTACGCGCGCGAGCTTCTCCCAGCAGGTGTC
>JALZAB010000027.1 GCA_030948585.1 Chloroflexota bacterium | reverse complement strand
CTGACCTCCTTGGCGAACACCGTGAACGATCCGTTCTTCGACGGGTTCGTTCGCGGCTCCGCGGCGAGGCCGTTGTTGTTGTCCATGAACACCACGCCGACCCGACCGGTCTGGTCGAAGCCGAGGTCGATGGTGTCAAGCAGCGAGCGGTCGCCGGTGCAGGTCGTCCCGGAGGTGCAGACCTGACCGCGGTGCACGATGCGGTGACTGACCAGGCCGGTGGTGATCGTCGGCGCCGCGCCTCGGGTGAGCGCGAGCGCGTCCGTGAGGATCGCCGCGTACGTGCTCCAATGCGCGTCATTGGAGCAGCCGTCGGACAGACCGACGCAGTCCGTGCTGCCCATGTACGTGATCGCGATGCGACCGACGTCGCCGGCGGTGACCGCCGGGAACACTGCACTTGTGACCGACGGCAGGCTCACCCGGACCTTCGGCGTCCAGTACGATGCTGGCCGGCCACCGCGGCTCGGGTCGTTGCGGCTGTCGGCGATGGCCGAGACGGACAGATAGACGATGCCGTTCGTGACCCAGACGGCGTACAGGTTGCCCCGCGCGTCCAGGTTCAGCCACGGGAATACCGTCGGTGAATCGGTGCTGACCAGATTGGACTGCCACGCCGTCGGAAGCTGCCAGTCCTGGGCCTTCGCACTCGCGACCTGGTAGCCGGACCCGTTGCGGTACGGCACGTAGATCCATCCGCGGGCGGGTCCGGTCGTGTTGTCGACCCGAAGGTTGCTCGACTGACTCACGTCCAGCAGCTGCGGCGCCGGCTGTGGCACCGGGATGCCGTCGATCGTGATGCCCTGCACGTAGACGCCGGCGACCGGCACGTGATACGAGAGGAAGGCCTCGATCGGCCGGGCCGCGCTCACGATCGAGGGATCGATCCAGGTGAGCCACTGCCGATCGACGCCGGACGCCGCATTCGAGATCGGGAATTGCCGCGCGACCGGGAAGCTGTCCCCGTGGTCGGTCGAGGACACGAGGGCCTCGTTGGCGACGACCTCCTGGTCGGCGAAGAACAGATTGCCGGTGATGAGATTGACGTCCTCTTCGGTGTCGCCGCCGCCCTCGGTCAGGCACTGCGGTCGGTTGCGTTCGGCGCACGTGCGGTCGTAGAGCAGCCGGAACGAGTCGCCGCCGTCAAGGGATCGCGACAGCTGACCGGTACCGGTGCGCGATGAGAGCGGCCAATCCACGAAGATCCGGTTCGGATCGATCCGGCCAGGCTGCGAGCCGGCGACGCGCCGCTCGAGCGTGGTCTGGGGCTCGGCGCCGAGGAAATGCGCCGACACCGTCGAGCTTGGCGCGAACACGAGACTCGTCGTCGGGTCGAAGACGACGTTCGGCGCCGGGGGAATCACCGCGTCAACGAACTTGAAGTTGGAGGGCGTCGTCGTCGCGTCGTAATGGACCTGGATACCCTCACCCGTCACCGCCGATGTGGCGGCGACCTGGATGAGGAGCTCGTGGGCAACCGTGCCGCTCACGAAGACCTGGCCGAGATTCTCTTTCGCGGCTCCTCCGGCCAGCGACACGACTCCGCGGCCGATCACTTTCTCCGGCTGACCGCGCGGATCGGCGTACGTCGGGTCGGCGAACACCGTCACCGAGACGGACGTCCCGGAGGCGGCTGGCACCGTCCACCACCAGTCAAGCTTGAGCACTCCGGCCAACGTCCCGCTGAACGGGCCGTGCCAGTACGCCGTCAGCGGGTTCCCGACGAAGTCCTGATTCGAGAGCGCGGTGGTGGTCTGAGTGACGGGGACCAATCCGGTCGGGGGCTTCTGGTCGAACGTCGCGCCGGCCACCGCGGTGCTGTCGGCAAGTGCGGCCTGCTTGTCCGCCTGATCGGTCGCGTGTCCATGGAACCAGTAGGTACCGGTGGTGACCGCGACCGCCGGGTGCGGATTCAGGAGCGAGAGGAGCACCAGGGCTACGGTGGCGATGAGCGCGACGAACGGGCGCATACGTCCTCCACGGTTTTCGTTTCTGAGCGAGCGAGTAGCCGTCGCCCGGGTTGTGCAACCACCGTGCGAGAGCGCGCCGGTCGTGTCGCTCGGTCAGCGGCCGTGCGGCCGCCTCATCGGTTTCGGGCTGCAAACAGGGCCTCCGCGGGCCAGGTCAATATCTGGTCAATACGGTCCGCGTTAGTCCTGCGGCGGGGTTCGCTCCACGAACGCCGCGCGATACGCGGCCGGCTCGAATGGCGGGGCGAAGTAGGTCGTCATCCGGGAGATCTTCCCGCTGCGGAGCTCGATGAGCTGCACGATGTGCCACGTGTCGCCGTTCGGGTAGTTGATCTGCCCCGTCGCGGTGAATCGCTCCCCCGACCCCTGCATGCGGACGAGCGTCATCGTCGGCGTGAGGACCCACTGGTCGTCGCCGATCAGCGCACCGCGCTTGCCAGGGAGGATCTCATGCTCGCTGCGCCCGGGATAGTTCTCGATGACCGCGCGCCGATTCGCGGCACCCCGGATGCGTTCTCCGGATTGCGGGTAGTCCTCCACGAAATCCGCCGCGAGATACTGCTCGGCTCGCGCGAAATCCGCGAGGTTCATGGCGTCGATGAATCGCTCGACGACCTCGCGATTGGTCAGCTCAGCCATCCGATGCCTCCTATCCGCGCAGCCGCTCGTGGTCGGGATCGAATGTCACCTTCCACTCGCGTCGCGGCCCGGCCATCACGTTGAGGTAATAGACCTCGTAGCCCGGCGGCGCGGACACGGTGTGGAAGCCCCGGGGCACGAGGACGAGGTCCCCGTCGCCGGCGGCCACGCTCTCGTCGAGCGAGCCATCGGCGGTGTACACGCGCTGGACGGCGAAGCCACGCTTGGTGTCGCGCATCCGGTAGTAATACGTCTCCTCGAGCAGCGTCTCGCGCGGCGGGTCATCGGTGTCGTGCTTGTGCGGTGGATAGCTGGACCAGTGGCCGGCCGGCGTCACCACCTCCGTGAGCAGCAGCCGCTCCGCGTCCCGATCCTCCATCAGCAGGTGATGGATGCGCCGCTCCATGCTGCCGCTGCCGCGCATCTCCAGGCGCGCGTCCGACGGACGGAACAGCTGGATCGGCGCGCCCTTCGTGGCCGGCGCGCTGCCGATCGCGAGCTCGCACGGACCCGGTCCGGCGGTCACGCTGATCTCCGTGCCCGGTGGCGCGTACAGGACGTGCGGCGGACCCTCGAACGGCGATGCCCGGCCATCCGCGGCGTCCAGCCGGTGCTCCCCGGCGCGCAGCTCGCACGGGCCGCCGAGCAGCACCACGCACGCCTCGCGGGCAGCGAAGGTCCATGAGCGGGATGCGTTCGGGGCGAGCCGCACGGCCTCGAAGCCGACGAACCGCCAATTGGCGCGTTGCGGCGTGACCGAGATCAGCGTTCCGTCGCGCGCGGGCTCGCCGCCGCGGATGAGGAGGTCCATTTCAGATGTGCCGGCGCTGACGCTTCTTGTTCGTCGACCAGTCCTGCCGGGCCTTGCGCACG
>JALZAB010000012.1 GCA_030948585.1 Chloroflexota bacterium | reverse complement strand
CTGGCCGTGGAGCCGATCCTCGATATCCTCTCGGACCGCCTTTGATGCTATCTCCGGTTGCGCTCCTGAGGCCCAGTTCCGTTGATGGAATCTCGGGACTGTTCCTCTTGGCAGACCCCTCGGGTCGCGGTGAAACATAGCCGCCGAGAGGCCGAGCGAACAACGGCTTTATCCACGAACTCGAGCGTCGGCGGCACGATGTTGTCCACGACCGCGCGCCGGTTTTCCACCGCTCGTCCACGCACCGTGGGTACCGTCATGGAGGACCGCGATACCTACCATCGAACGGTGAGCGCCGACCCGATCCTCGACGTCCTCAATCCCGAACAGCGCACGGCGGTGACGCATCCGGGTGGTCCGCTGCTCATCCTGGCCGGCGCCGGCTCCGGCAAGACCCGGGTCCTGACGCACCGGATCGCGTACCTGGTGCGCGATCTCCACGTCCCGGCGCGCAAGATCCTCGCGGTCACTTTCACCAACAAGGCCGCCAAGGAGATGCGCGGCCGCCTGCACAAGCTGCTCGGCGAGCCGGCCCTCGCGGACCTCACGGCCGGGACCTTCCACGCGTTCTGCGCGCGCCTGCTGCGCCGGGACGGTCCGGAGGTCGGAATCGACCGGGGCTTCGCCATCTACGACGTCGCGGACCAGCGCGCGCTCCTCCGCCAGGCGATGGGGGACACCGGCGTGTCGGAGCGGCTGTTCTCCCCGGGCGCCATCGGCAACGTGATCTCCGGGGCCAAGAACGAGCTGCGGGGCCCTGCCGATCTCGCGAACGAGGCCCGCGGCCAGCTCGAGCGGCTCGCGGCCACGGTCTGGCGGCGCTACGAGACGCTGTTGAAGGAGAACAACGCGGTCGACTTCGATGACCTGCTGGTCCTGCCGTGCCGGCTGTTCGAGACAAGTGACCGCGCGCTCGAGAAGTGGCAGGACCGGTACGACCACATCCTCGTCGACGAATATCAGGACACCAACCGCGCCCAGTACGTGCTCCTGCGATACCTCGCGGGCTCCAAGCAGAACCTGTGCGTCGTCGGGGACGACGACCAATCGGTGTTCTCGTGGCGCGGCGCGGACGTCCGCAACATCCTCGATTTCGAGCGTGACTACCCCAACGCGACCACCGTCAAGCTCGAACAGAACTACCGAAGCACACAGACGATCCTCGACTCCGCGCACAGTGTCGTCCGCAACAACGCGGCGCGGAAGGAAAAGAAGCTCTGGACCGAGCGGACCGGCGGAGACCCTGTCGTCGTGGTGCAGGCCCACGACGAGCATCACGAGGCGCAGACCATCGCCCGCGAGATCGAACGGCTGCGTCGCACCGGTGACGTGACCACAGCCCGCGACGTCGCGGTCCTGTATCGCACGAACGCGCAATCGCGCGCGATCGAGGATGTGTTCCGGGGCTTCGGGCTCGCGTACCAGGTGGTCGGCGGCGTGTCCTTCTACGCGCGGCGCGAGGTCAAGGACGTGCTCGCGTACCTCCGGCTCCTGCGGAATCCGGTCGACAGTGTCGCGATCGGTCGTGTGCTCAACACGCCACCGCGAGGGATCGGCGCAAAGAGCCAGGCCGGCCTCCTGGCCTTCGCGCGCGAGCGGCAGGTGCCCGTGGCCGAGGCGCTCCTCGACGCCGAACAGGCGCCGGAGATCCCGAAACGGCAGGCGGCGGCGATGGTCGTGTTCGGCCGCCTGTTGGCCCGCATCCGCGAGGAGCTGCCGGTGAAGGACCTCCCGGAGATCGTCGACGAGGTCATCCGCGCCACCGGATACGGCGCATATCTGAAGGACGGGACCGAGGAGGGCGAGGAGCGATTGGCGAACGTCCTCGAGCTCCGGACCATCGCCGAGGACTACGTCAACCTCCCGCGCGATGAGCAGCTCCCGTCCTTCATGGAGGAGGTCGCGCTCGTGTCCGACGTGGATGAGTTCGCGGAGGCGAAGCCTGCGGCGACCCTCATCACGATGCACGCGGTCAAAGGGCTCGAGTTCCCGATCGTGTTCGTCACGGGGATGGAAGAGGGAGTGTTCCCGCACAGCCGCTCGCTCGAGGACGAGCGCCAGCTCGAGGAGGAGCGCCGCCTCTGCTACGTCGCGATCACGCGCGCGATGAACCGCTGCTACCTCACCTTCGCGCGCCGCCGGCAGCTCTTCGGCCGCACGAACGAGAACCCGCCTTCACGATTCCTCCGCGAGCTGCCGGAAGGCATCGAGCTCCGCGGCGAGATCGAGACCGAGGAGCGCGACCAGTGGGAGGAGCTCGACTGGGCGCGTGGGCGCGAGCGGTACGAGGAGCGCCGCGCGCAGCGGCATGCCGCGGCACTGGCGGATCTCCCGCCGACGTGGGGCGGCGGTGGCCGCGAGCCATCGCCGGGCCAGGTCAACCGAGCCGCGCGCACTGCGGCTGTCGGCGGAACGAATTTCCGCGCGGGCGACCATGTGGTGCACCCCGCATTCGGCGCCGGGATCGTCGTATCGAGTGCACCCCGGCCGGACGACGAAGAAGTGACGGTCGCGTTCGCGGGCAAAGGTGTGAAGAAGCTCATGGCGAGCTTCGCCGGCCTGACGAAGGGCTAGGGCTCTCCCTTGTAGATCGTGCGCCAGGTCGCGCCGCCGTTGTCGGTCGCAATGACGGACGCGGTGCTCGACGGGCCGCCGGACGTCGCAAATACATGGGACTGGTCGATCAATTGTCCTGCCAACGCGCAGTCGCGGATCGGCACCGGGCCACGCACGAGCGTCTCGCCTGAGGCCCCGAGGAGCACGAATTCCATCGCATCCGCTCCCGGGGCGCAGGTTACGAACCACGTGCGTCCACCGGCCAGCGCGCCGAAAACGGAGGGTCGGGTCCCGAGCTGCGGCGTGTTCGGCGGGGTCGTCGTGCCGAGCGTGTACCCCTCCCGGAACTCGAGGACCCAGGTGCGGCCGGCATCGTTGGTCCGATACACGAGGT
>JALZAB010000011.1 GCA_030948585.1 Chloroflexota bacterium | reverse complement strand
ACGAGCTCCCGGTCGAGGTCGCTTAGACCTCGCTCGCTGCGGAGTCCTCGGCACCCATCGCCGGGGACTCCAGGCGCTTCGGGCGATCGCGGCGGGCCCCTCGCGCGGGGGCGCCGCGCATCCGGACCGTTCCCTCGAGCGAGACACCTTCGTCGACCGTGAGCGACGGCGTGTTCACGTCCGCGGTCACGCGGGCCGGCGACCGGAGCGCGACGGAGCGCGTGGCGTTCAGGCTGCCGCGGGCCTCGCCCAGCACGGTGATCGTGCCGCAGGTCACGTCGGCATCCACGTCGGCGTGCTCGCCGATCGTGAGTGCGTCGCCGGCGAGGATGTGGCCCTTGAAGGTGCCCTCGATGCGCATCGCGCCGCTGAACCGGAGCGTGCCATCGAAGGTCACGCCCTTGCCCAGGACCGCCTCGGACTGCAACGGGCGCACAGGCGAGCGCTCGGGCGCGGGCGCGGCAGCCTTCTCCGCGGGGGCGGGCTTGGGCATCTCGACCGGCGCGGCCGCCGCGGCGGGGGCGGTCTCGCGCGATTCCTTCGTGTCCCGTGTGTCGCGGGCCTCGCGTGCCTCACGGGATTCGCGCGGTTCGCGCGGGTCGGTCCGGTTACCTGAACGGAACATGTGGCGCCCCCTTGGTGGAAGTCTGGCTGTTCAACGGCGATCGGGCACGGGTGCTACGCGGTGCTCAGCCCCCGTACCGCTGTAGTTGTACCTCGTCCCCGAGCTCCCGGAGGATCTTCAGGCCCGCGGCCGTGTCGGCCTCGCTGCCGGTCATCCGGCCGAGGTCGCCGCGCACCCGCGCGATGAGCGGGCGAGCGCGCATGCGCTCGTAGGTGGCGAGCACGGCGCGCAGCTGCTCCGGGTCGCGCCGGGCGATCGCGATGCCCCGGTCGAGCGCGACGAGCAGGTGGCCGAGAGCGCTGTTCGTGTACGCGGTCCGGGCTGCCTCGAGGGCATCGAGGGGCAAGGCCTCCCCACGGTCCAACGCCCCGCTGAGCAAACGCTCGAAGCCTTCCGGGTTCCGGCGCCGGGTCACCGCGATCCGCAGCATGTCCGTGATCGCTTCGGTCTTGCCGTGCAGCGCGTCGATCTGTGCCGTGGTCGCGGGGCTCGGCGTGAACTGATCCACGATGCCGAAGATGCATTCGGTGAGGCGCTCGGTGAGCCCGTCCTGCTGGCGGGCCACGGCGACGTCGCGGGCCGCGATGAGCCCGCGCAGCGAATAGCCCGCGGACGTCCGTCCGGTCTCGATCCAGAGCTCACGCGCGCGGTCCGCGAGCGGGAGCACTTCATCCCAGTCGCCGCGCAACGTGAGGCCATACAACCGCCAGGCGACCAGATGCAGCGCCCACGCCGGGACCTGACCCGGCTGGATGAGCGCCAGACCCTCGCGCGAGATCCGCACGGCGTCATCGAGGTCGCCGAGCGCGATCGAGCTCCACGCGATCACGCTGTACATGTCCATCTTCTCGGCGAGGCTCACGCGATCCCCAAGGAGGAGCCGCGATCTGGAGATATCGCGGGCCGCCGTCCAGCTGCTCCGCTGCATCGCGCACGCGCTCAATGCATCGAGGGCCGCGCTTTGCAGCGGCACATCGTCGATCTGTTGCGCGATCGCGAGGCCCTTCGCGGCGTGCCCATCCGATGTCTCCACCTCGGCATCGGTCGCGACCCCGTCGCTGCTGACCCAGAAGGCGTGAAAGCCCTCCGCCACGTGATAGCGCGCTTTCGCCAGCGGCTGGCTCGCCCGGTCGAGGAGGTCGCCGCCATGTGCCCGCAGGGCGTCCATCGTCGCCTCATCCGGCCGGTCGGCGACCGCGCCGACGCTGCGGGTGAGGCTCATGAGGATGCCGCCAATGAGCCGCAGCGCGCGGTCCGGATCGGCGCGCTCGTCGGTGAGCGAGAGGGCCGTCCGGTAAGCGTCAAGCGAGTGGCCGGCATCGGCGAAGGTGTCGCCGAGCCGTTCGTAGAGGTCGACGGTCTCCGTCGGGTCCGCGAGGTCGATCGCCGCACGCAGGTGTCGCGCCGCCTCGGTGTTCGCCGCACTCACCATCGCCGCGTCGGCGGCCCGGACGAGCCACCGGACCGCATCGCGGCGGATGGCCACGGCCGCGGGATCGTCGGCGCTCGCGGCGCTCGTGAGGTTGGCGGCCTCGCGATAATGGAACGCAATGAGCTCGGCCACGGTGTCCTCGTGCCCCGCCGCGCCCAGCTCGATCCAACGAGCTGCCGCGGCGTGCAGCGTGGTCCGGCTCGCCCGCGGCAGAGTCTGATACGCGACCTCGCGAATGAGGATGTGCCGGAACGCGAAGCTGTCGGCCGCGCCAGGACGGATCAGATCCTTGTCCACGAGCGACTCGCAGATGGTCGCGGCACGGCCGGCGAGCTCCGGGGCGAGCGCTTCCACGCCGTTCGCGCGGAACGCCCGGCCGAACACGGATCCGATCTGCACGAGTCGCCGCTCGTCCTCTGCCAACCCGTCGAGCCGGGCCATCACGGTTGCCTGCACGGTGTCGGGCAGCGTGTCGATGGACCCACCGCGCTCGATGAACGCCCGCACGAGCTCGCCCGCGTAGAACGGGTTCCCCTCCGCGCGCGCGACGATCTTCTGGACGAGCTCGGGCTGCTCGGACTCCAGCAGGTGCTCGACGAGCTGTGCGACGGCGTCGTCACGCAGCGGCTCGAGCGAGAGCGCGAGGTGGTTCCGCTTTCCCCCGCCCCAGGTCGTCCGCCGATCGAGGAGCTCGGGCCGGGTGAGCGCGATCATGAGCACCGGGGTCGAGCCGCGCGGCTGCATCACGAACTCGACGAGATCGAGCAGGCTGTCGCTGGACCAGTGCAGGTCCTCGAATACGACGATGAGCGGCTGCGCTCGCGCCGCGACCTCGATGCACGTGCGCCACGCCGCGAAGAGCGCCGCACGATCGAGCACCTCGTGCTCACCCGCGCCGACCGTCGCCGCGAGGAGCGGCGCGATCTGATCGCGGTCGGTCACGTCGTTCGCGGTGAGCCACGCGCCGATCGCGGCCCGCACCTCGGCCGGCGCCGCGTCCTCGCCGACGCCCACGAGGCGGTGCAGCACCGCGCGGAGCGGCCAGTACGTCAGGCGCTGCCCGTACGGCAGGCACTGCGCGATCGCGACCTGCGAGTCCGGCGCGCGCTCCTGCAGGCGATCGAGGAACTCCTCTAGGAGACGGGACTTGCCGGTGCCCGCGGGCGCGATGACGCTCACCAGGAACGGGCGCTTGTCATCGAGAACCCGGCCCGCAGCGAGCTCCAGCTGCGCGAGGTCGCCCGCCCGGCCGAACAGCGGCATGTGGACCCGCGCCCGAGCCGCGGCGCGGCCGATGAGCGGCAGCCCCTTGAGCGGCGCGCGTTTGCCCTTCGCGTTCAGTTCCGTGGCCGGACCGAAGGCGAAGTGGCCGGCCGCGGCGCTCGCGGTGCGCTGGCCGCACACGATCGCCCACGGCTCGGCGAGCTGCTGCAGCCGGGCCGCGGTGTTGACGGCGTCCCCGGTGATGAGGAAATCGCCGGAGCTCGCATCACGCGTCGCCACGACCTCACCGGTGTTCAGGCCGATGCGGATCGGTAGACGTTCGCCGAGCTTCGCATCGTCGCGCACCCGATCGCGCAGCTGCTCCGCCGCGGCGATCGCCCGGACCGGGTCATCCCCGTGGGCGACAGGCAGCCCGAACACCGCCATGACCGCGTCGCCGATGAACTTCTCGAGCGTTCCGCCGTGCTCGGCCACGACCTCCTTCGCGATCCCGTAATAGCGGCCGAGGAGGGCGCGCAGGTCCTCGGGATCGAGCTCCTCGCCGAGCGCCGTCGAACCGGCGACGTCGGAGAACAGGATCGTCACGAGGCGGCGTTCTTCAGGCATCGCGGAGATTGTGAGCCTCGCGCTACCACTGACGGCGATTGCTGCGTTTCGGCCTCGTGACCCGACGTACCTGTCGAGACGGTCCCGATCGAGGCCTCGCGAATACAAAGGGACCGCCCCGATGTGGGCGGTCCCTTCATGTCTCATCGCGTGGGGCCGGGCTCAGTCGCTGTTGTCGCCTTCCTGCTCGCCGTCGAAGCCGTGCTGACCCTGCTGATCTTCCACCTGGCCGGACTGCTGGCCGGAAGCGCCGGTGGCACCGGTCGCGCCCGCGGCGCCATGCTGCATGTCGCCCTGGTCGTTCGCGTCCGTCGTGTCGCCCGGCTCGGGCGTGTCAGTGGTCTCGCCGGGTTGATCGGCGGCGCAGGCCGGATCGTCATTGTCGCCTTGCTGCTCGCCCTGCGCGCCGCATTCGTCGGCGGCGACGGTCGCCACCCGGGCGCCCGATCCGAGGATCGCGGTGTGCGACAGCGCGGCGCCCGCGCTCCCAATAAGGAGCGCGCCGGCGGCGATGATGATCAGCGGTGATTTCAACATGCGGAACCTCCGTGCGGCTATACCGCTACAAGGTACCAACGCACGAGCGCCGCACGTAGTTCGCTCGGGGGAGGAACGCCCACTTTTGGTCATTATCCGGACGACCGGAGCAGCTCCAAGAACCGGTCGCCGTAGCGCTCCAGCTTCACCGGCCCGACGCCGGAGATCGCGAGGAGGTCGCGCTCGGTCGCCGGCCGCGAGGCGGCCATCGCCCGCAACACGGCATCACTGAACACGATGTACGCGGGCACGTGCTCGGCATCGGCGATGGACTTCCGGAGGGTGCGGAGCGTGTCGAAGAGCTCGCCGTCGGGCTCCGCGTCGATGTGCAGCTTGGGGCCGGCGACGCGCGGGACTTTCGTCCGCATGGCGGAGCCGAGCAGCGCGCCGAGGTCGCGCTCGAGGCACGCATCGCAGCTGCTGCCGCAGCGCTCGATCTGCTCGTCGAAGTACGCCGCGAGCGACTGGTGGCGGCACCAGGTGCTCTCGGCGAGGTTGAACAGCCGGACCGTCTTCTCCTTGGTGCTCGCGCGCAGCTCGGGATCGTCGATGTCGCCGAGGAATCGCTCGTAGGCGACCACGTCGACCCACGAGTACATGAGCACGCAGTCGCTCTCAAGGCCGTCCCGTCCGGCCCGCCCGATCTCCTGGTACCAGCCCTCGAGGCTTCGCGGGAGATCGCGGTGGATCACGAACCGGACGTTGCTCTTGTCGATGCCCATGCCGAACGCGACGGTCGCGACGATGACATCGAGCTCGTCCCGGGCGAAGGCGTTCTGGTTGGCGGTCCGCTC
>JALZAB010000005.1 GCA_030948585.1 Chloroflexota bacterium | reverse complement strand
GGGATTCGTCGATCTCGTCGGCCTGCTCGGCGGCGTCCGTGAGGATCACGACTCGGTCCGGCCGGACGTCCATGAACCCGCCGAAGATCGCCAGCGACGTCTCCGTCCCGCCCTTCTTGATCCGCAGCTCGCCCGGCCCGAGGGTCGTGAGCAGCGGGGTGTGGTGCGGCAGGATGCCGACGTACCCCTCGCTCGCGGGCGCGATGACCATGTCGACGTCATCCTCCAGGACGGACCGCTCGGGCGTGACGATCTCGAGCCGAATGGGCATGGCTAGGCGTTCGCCTTCGCCATCTGCTCGCCCTTCTCACGGGCCTGCTCGATCGTGCCGACGTTGAAGAACGCCTGCTCCGGAAGGTCGTCGTGCTTGCCCTCGAGGACTTCCTTGAAGCTGCGCACGGTATCGGAGACCTTCACGTACACGCCCTCGAGGCCGGTGAACTGCTTCGCCACGTTCAGCGGCTGCGCCAGGAAACGCTGGATCTTGCGCGCTCGGGCCACGAGGACCTTGTCGTCGTCAGAGAGCTCGTCGACGCCGAGGATGGCGATGATGTCCTGGAGATCCTTGTACCGCTGCAGCACGCGCTGGACCTCGCGCGCGACGTCGTAGTGCTCCTGACCGACCACGAGGGGGTCGAGCGCCCGGCTCGTCGAGGTGAGCGGATCGACGGCAGGGTAGAGATTGAGCTCGGTGAGGTAGCGCTCCAACCGGATCGACGCATCGAGGTGAGCGAAGGTGGTCGCTGGAGCGGGGTCGGTGTAGTCGTCGGCGGGCACGAACACCGCCTGCAGGGACGTGATCGAGCCCTTCTTCGTGGACGTGATGCGCTCCTGGAGTTCGCCCATCTCGGTCGCGAGCGTCGGCTGGTAGCCAACGGCGCTCGGCATCCGGCCGAGCAGCGCGGACACCTCGGAGCCGGCCTGGGTGAACCGGAAGATGTTGTCGATGAAGATGAGGAGGTCGCGACCCTCCTCGTCGCGGAAGTACTCGGCGATGGTCAGGCCGGTGAGCGCGACCCGAAGACGCGCTCCGGGCGGCTCGTTCATCTGGCCGAAGACCATCGACATCTTGTCGATGACCCCGGACTCGCGCATTTCCCCGAGCAGCTGGGTGCCTTCGCGTGAGCGCTCGCCGACCCCGCAGAAGACGGAGTAGCCGCCGTGCTCGGCGGCGACGTTGCGGATCAGCTCCTGGATCACGACCGTCTTTCCCGTGCCGGCGCCACCGAACACGGCCGACTTGCCGCCCTTGAGGAACGGGCAGATGAGATCGATGACCTTCATGCCCGTTTCGAAGATCTCCGCGGTCGTGGCCTGGTCGGCGAATGATGGGGGCTGCCGGTGGATGGGATCCCGGCGCTCGCCCTTGACCGGCCCTTTGCCGTCGATCGGCTCCCCGACGACGTTGAACACGCGGCCGAGCGTCTCCGCGCCCACCGGCACGGTGATCGGCCCGCCGGTGTTCGTCGCCTGCATGCCGCGACGCAGACCGTCCGTGCTCTGCATCGAGACCGCGCGCACCCAGTTGTTGCCGAGGTGCTGCTGCACCTCGGCGACGACGAGCTCGCCGTCATCACGCTTCACGGTGAGGGCGTGGTAGATCTCCGGTAGCTCACCCTCTTCGAAACGCACGTCGAGCACTGGCCCAATGATCTGGACTATCTGCCCGGTTTTTTGCGGATTTCTCTTCTTCGTCGGCTCGCGCGTCTCTACCGTCATTGTGTTTCCCCTTAGCCCTTCATCGCTTCGGCGCCCGAAGCGATCTCCAGCATTTCCTTCGTGATCCGGGTCTGGCGCGCTTTGTTCGCCGCGAGGGTCAGGTCGTCGATGAGGTCACCCGCGGCGTCGGTCGCATTACGCATCGCGACCATCTGGGCCGAGAACTGCGAGGCCTTCGATTCGAGGATCGCCTGATACACGGCCACCTCGATGAATCGCGGGACGATCAGGTTCATGACCTCGGCCGGATCCGGCTCGAACAGGTACTGGACGGCCGCCGTCTCTTCGGTCTTTTCCGCCTCGGGCTCGAGCGGCAACAGCCGGCGAATGGTCGGCTCCTGCCGCAGCGTGTTGATGAACCGGGTGAAGGCGAGGTGCACCTCGTCGACGTTCCCACTGACGAATTCGTCCACGGCCGCCCGGGCGATCGCATTCGTGTCGGCGGTCGTCGGCCGGTCCGGGATGCCCGGGAACTCCGCGATCAACGGTGCGCGCATCCGGCGGAGGGTGTTGATGCCCTTGCGTCCCACGGCGATGTAGGTCGGCGATGGCCGTTCGGCGATGAACCGCATCGTGGAGCGCACGAGATTGACGTTCATCGGGCCAACGAGCCCGCGGTCCGTGGTGATGAGGACGACCGCGACCTTCTTGACATCGCGCCGTTGGAGGAGCGGGCTGAGCTCCGGATCCGCGTACGGAGCCAGGTTGTTGAGCATCGACCGCAGCTTCTCCTCGAACGGGCGCGACGCGAGGACCGCCTCCTGCGCCCGGCGCATCTTCGACGCGGCGACAAGCTGCATCGCGCGCGTGAGCTGCTGGATGTTCTTGATCGACCGGGCCCGCCGGCGGAGATCTCGTTCGCTTGGCATCTAGGCCTTGGGTGCTTCCGGCTTCGCGGCCTTCGGTCCGGCCGGCTTCGGCGCGTCGGGCGTCGGAGCCGAGGCCTTCGGCGCGTCCGTCTTCGGCGCGTCCGTCTTGGGTGTCTCGGCCTTGGGTGTCTCGGCCTTCGCGTCGACGTAGCTGTTCGTCTTCTTGAACTCCTCGATCATGGTCTTGGCTTGGGCTTCGATCTCCTTGTCGAACTTCTTGTCGGTGGAGATCTTGTCGGCCAGCTCGCGGTACTGGGTCTCCATGAACCGGAAGAGGTCGCGCTCGAAGTCCTTGACCTTCGCGGTCGGGATGTCGTCCAGATAGCCGTTCGTGACGGCGAAGATGATCACGACCTCTTTCACGAGCGAAAGCGGCTGGTACTGCGGCTGCTTCATGATCTCGACCGTCTTCTCGCCGCGACGCAGCTGTTGCTGGGTCGCTTTGTCCAGGTCGGAGCCGAACTGAGCGAAGGCGGCAAGCTCGCGGTACTGCGCGAGGTCCGCCTTCAGGGTACGGACGACGGCCTTCATTGCCTTCGTCTGGGCATCGCCGCCGACGCGGGACACGGACAGTCCGCTGTTCATCGCGGGTCGGATGCCCTGGTTGAACAGGTCGGTCTCGAGGAAGATCTGGCCGTCGGTGATCGAGATCACGTTGGTCGGGATGTACGCCGCGATGTCGTTCGCCTGGGTCTCGACGATCGGCAGCGCCGTCAGCGAACCGCCGCCGTTGTCTTCGTTCAGACGGGCGGCGCGCTCGAGGAGGCGCGAGTGCAGGTAGAAGACGTCTCCGGGATACGCTTCGCGACCCGGTGGGCGTCGGGTCAGCAGCGACACCTGCCGATAGGCCCACGCGTGCTTCGAAAGATCGTCGTACACGACCAGAGCATCCTTGCCCGAGTCACGGAAGTACTCGCCCATCGCGCAGCCGGCGAACGGCGCCAGGTACTGCAGGGTCGCCGGATCGGAGGCACCGGCGATCACGACGATCGAGTACTCCATCGCACCGTGCTCCTCGAGCGTGGCAACGATCTTCGCGACAGACGATTCCTTCTGGCCGATCGCGACGTAGATGCAGAAGAGATCCTGACCCTTCTGATTGATGATCGTGTCGATGGCGATCGCGGTCTTTCCGGTCTGGCGGTCGCCGATGATCAGCTCGCGCTGACCCCGGCCGATCGCGGTGATGGCATCGATGACCTTGATGCCCGTCTGGACCGGAGTGTCGACGTTCTGCCGAGTGATGACGCCCGGGGCCACGACGTCGACGGGGCGGAACTCTTTGGAGACGATCTCGCCCTTGCCGTCGAGCGCGCGACCGAGCGGGTCGACGACCCGTCCGAGGAGCTGATCACCGACCCCGGTCTGCACGATCCGGCCGGTGGTGCGAACGACGCCGCCCTCTTCGATCCCGGTGTAGTCCCCGAGGATGATCGCGCTCACGGTGTCCTCTTCGAGGTTGAATGCGAGCCCGAACACCTCGTTCCCGAAGTCGAGGAGCTCGGAGGCCATGCAGCCGGCGAGCCCATGGATCCGGGCGATGCCGTCACCGATCTCGACGACGGTGCCGACGTCCGCCGACTCGGCGTGTCCTTCGAACTCCTTGATCTGGGCCTTGATGATGTCGGTGATCTCTGAAGCGGTCGACGCCATGGTGTTTCTCCCTTAGTTCCCGGCGAGCTGCGTGCGCAATGCGCCGAGCTGCGCGCGGACTGAGCTGTCCACGAGGTGATCACCGAGCTGGATCTGGGCCCCGCCGATGAGCGCTTCATCGACCAGGAAGGTGGCCTTGAGCGTGTGACCGGAGCTCTGTTCGAGCCGCGCGACGAACGCGCGCTGCTGGCCCGCGTCGAGGGGGATCGCGGTCGTGATCTTGGCCAGGACGATGCCCGCCCGGCGATCGACGAGATCCCCGTACGCGCGCGCGATGTCCGGCAGGAGTGCGATGCGATCCCGCTGCTCGAGCAGGAGGAGCACCGAGCGGATCGCCTTCGGCTGGCCCTTCGTGACCGCCTCGATCGCGGCAAGCCGCTGCTTCACCGGAACGCTCGGGTCGCGCAGCGCCCGGATCGACTGGGGCGAGATCCCCGAGGCGAGGCTGTCGAGCGACGCGCGGTATTCGTCGATCGCGTTCTCGGCGGCCGCGACGTCGAAGATGGCCTCCGCGTAGCGGCGCGGGGCCGAGCCGGACAACGCCACTAGTTCGCCTTCCCGAGCTCGCCCCCGGCTTCGTCGAGGGACCGCTCGATGAGGGCCTGGTGGGTCTTGGCGTCGACCTCTTTGCCGAGGATCCGGCTCGCCGCGAGGACGGCCATGGAGGCGACCTCGCCGCGGAGCTGGGTCAGCGCTTGCTGGTGCAACTGCTCCGCGTCGGTCCGGGCGCGCTCGCGAAGCCGGTCACCTTCGGCCTTGGCTTGCGTGCGGATCTCGACGGCCGCGGCCTCGGCCGCCTTGGTCGTGCGCTCCGCGATCGCAGCGGCCTCCCGCCGGGCGTCACCGAGCAGCCGCTCGACCTCGACCTGCATCTGGGCGCGCTCGCGCTTCGCCGCTTCCGCGTTCTCGAGGCCCTCGCGGATGCGATCGGCGCGCGCCTGCAGTGTTCGCTGGATCGGACCCCAGAGGAACCGCTGCAGCAGGAAGAAGAGGACGAGGAACTGGACGATCGCAACCAGCACCCAGTAGGGCTGGACGGTCAGTCCGGTGGTCTCTTCAGCGAGGATGCCGAGCTGCATTTACGGGGTCCCGATCTTCGTCCAGAGCAGGATGCCGAGCACGAACGAGAGGATGCCGAGGCCTTCCGCGAGCGCGGCGCCGAGGATCATGTTCGTGCGGATGGCGCCCGCGGCGTCGGGGTTGCGGCCGATCGCCTCCGACGACTTCGCGGTGAGGATGCCGATGCCAAGACCGGGACCGATGACTCCGAGGCCGACGGCGAGGCCGGCGGCGAGACCCTGAAAGTCCAATTGTTTGCTCCTTTTCTTCTTTGCGGTGCGCGCGTGTCCTAAGCGGCTACGGGTTCTGGATGTTGCTCTTCATTCGGGACACGATCCGTGTCGGTCTGACTCCCCTCTTCGTGAGATTCGTCGTGCGACTCGATCGCTAGCACGAAGTACATGAGGACGAGGAGCGCGAAGACCAGGCCCTGGACGAGGCCGATGAAGACCTCGAGTCCGACGAAGGGGAGCGCGAGGCCGGGGACGAGGAGGAGCGCGCTCATGACCGTGAGCATGATCTCGCCGCCGAACACGTTGCCCCAGAGCCGGAGGGTCAGCGTGAGCATGCGGAAGATCTCGCTGAAGAGTTCGATGAGCCCCACCAGGATGAAGATCGCGCCGATGAAGGGGCCATCCTTGAAGCCGCTGAAGTTGAACCACCGCTTCACGTAGGAGGGGCCGAGCTTCCGGAAGCCTTCGGTCTGGTAGGCGAGCCAGGACACGAACGCCATGGCGAAGGTGATGTGGTAGTCAGCCGTCGGCGAGTGCAGCCACCTGATCTGGCCGACGAACGGAACGACCGACAGCCAGTTCGAGGTGACGATGAACAGGAACAGCGTCCCGAACAGCGGCAGGTACTTGATCGCGTTCGGTCCGCCGATGCTCACGACGAAATCACCGAGCCCTTGGACGAGCATCTCCGCGACGTTCTGCACGCCGGAGGGCTGCTCGCGCAGATTCCGCGTCGCCAGGAAGGCGAACATCGAGAGCAGCACGATGACGATGAGCATCGTGAAATGCGCGTTGGTGTAGCTGACCGGGCCGACCGTGAAGATCGGCTCTCCGGTGAGCGAGAACGTGGTGGGAATGTCCGGGAACTTGAATCCCTTGGGGAACAGGAAGTCCACGCCTACCGTGCTTCTTCATCGCGGCGGCGATCGGCCTCATCCTGCTCGGCCTGCCAGGCCCGTCCAGCCGTGCGCGCGCGGTCGGTCGACGGCGTCACCGGGTTCTCCTCCGAATATCGCTTGATCAGCAGAGCCA
>JALZAB010000002.1 GCA_030948585.1 Chloroflexota bacterium | reverse complement strand
TACGCGAATGCGATCACGGCCAAGAGCGGCGCGATCCTGCGCGTCCACGCGAGCAACTTCACGATCCGCGGCTTCGTCGCGAAGGCCGCGTCGCGCGATCTCGCGGCGCTCGCGCGCGAGCGGGGCCTGGGCTTCATCCACGATCTCGGCAGCGGCACGTTCCTCGACACCTCGCGGTTCGGGCTCGGTCGGGAGGAGACGGTCGGCGAGGCCGTCGCCGATGGCGCCGACGTCGTCACGTTCAGTGGGGACAAGCTGCTGGGTGGGCCGCAGGCCGGCATCGCCGCCGGTCGGGCCGACGCGATCGCGAAGCTCCGCGCGCATCCGCTCATGCGCGCGCTACGCCCGGACAAGCTGACCATCGCCGCCCTGGTCGCGACCGTCGCGGCGTACCGGGACAGCACGGCGGTCGCCACGCTGCCGGTCTGGCGGCTCATCGCCGAAACGCCCGCGCGTCTCGGGCGTCGCGCGAAGGCGATCGGCGCGCGGCTCGAGGCCGCGGGCATCCCCGCCGAGGCCATCGACACGACGTCGACGGTCGGCGGTGGATCGCTCCCGGACGAGACGCAGCCGTCGCGGGGGGTCGCGCTCACCGCGGCGTCGGCCGCCCGCGCCGTAGCGGCGCTCCGGCGCGCCGATCCACCGGTGATCGCCCGGATCGTGGACGACCGCGTCGTCCTGGATCTGCGGAGCGTGCTCCCCGAGCACGACGACGCCTTGGCTCGCGCCGTCATCGGCGCGCTCGCGGGTGCACCAAAGAATGGAAGGGGTACGTAGGAGTGCCGAACGACATCCGCATCATCGCGACCGACGCCGCGCCCGCGGCCATCGGCCCGTACAGCCAGGCGGTCGCCGCAGGCGAGCTGATCTTCTGTGCCGGCCAGGTGGCGCTCGATCCGGCCAGCGGCGACAGCGTGACCGGCGACGTCCGCGTGCAGACGGAGCGCGTGCTCGACAACCTGGCCGCGGTGCTTGCCGCGGCTGGGTCCGATCTCCGGCACGTGATGAAGACCACCGTGTATCTCGTCGACTTCGACGACTTCGCCGCGATGAACGAGGTCTACGCGAAGCGGTTCGGTGACCACCGCCCCGCCCGCGCGACCGTCGGCGTGTCCGCGCTGCCCAAGGGACTCCGCGTGGAGATCGAGTGCGTCGCGATCCGCGCGTAGGGGAGCAGCGGAAGCAGCCGCTGCCGCTCCGGGCGACCGCGATCGTGCTGTCGGTCTGGGTCGTCGGGCTCGTCCTGGTCGCGTTCGTCCTCGTGCCAGCCCTCTTCGCGACCTGCACCGCCGCACCACCGCTCGCGCCCGGTCCGTGACGCCCGACACGCCGATCCGCGTCATCGGAACGGCCGGCCACGTCGACCACGGCAAGTCGACCCTCATCCGCGCGCTCACGGGCATCGACCCCGATCGGCTCCGCGAGGAGCGCGAGCGGGGGATGACCATCGATCTCGGCTTCGCCTGGCTCACGCTGCCGGGTGGCGCGGACGTGGGGATCGTCGACGTGCCCGGACATCAGGACTTCATTCGCAACATGCTCGCCGGCGTCGGCGGCATCGACGCGGTCATCCTGGTCATCGCGGCGGATGAGGGGGTCATGCCGCAGACGCGTGAGCACCTCGCGATCCTCGAGTTGCTCGGCATCGAGCGCGGGGTCGTCGCCCTCACGAAGCGCGACCTGGTGGACGACGAGTGGGCCGCCCTCGTGCGGACGGAGGTGCGCGGCGCGCTCGCGGCCACGCCGCTCGCCGCGGCGCCGATGGTCGAGGTCTCCGCAACGACCCGACGCGGGCTCGACGACCTCCTCGTGTCGCTCGAGCAGGTGCTCGGCGACGCGCCGCCCCGCCGCGACCTCGCGCGGCCGCGGCTGCCGATCGACCGCGCCTTCACGATGGTGGGGTTCGGCACGGTCGTCACCGGAACGCTTGTCGATGGCACGCTGCGGGTCGGGGACGAGATCGAGCTCGTCCCCGGCGGCCTGCGCGGCCGGATCCGCGGCCTCCAGACCCACCGGCGAGCCATCGATGCGGCCCGGCCGGGGTCGCGCGTCGCTGCGAATGTCACCGGGATCGAGAAGGAGGCCATCGGCCGCGGGATGGTCCTTGCGCGCCCCGGCACCATCGCGCCGACGTCCGTCATCGGGACGCGCCTCGAGCTGCTGCGCGACGCGAGCGGCCCGTTGGACCACGACGATGAGGTGCGCGTGCACGTGGGGACGGCCGAGGCCATCGCGCGCGCGTCCGTGCTCGAGCCCGGCCCCATCGAGGCCGGCGGGCGTGCCTGGGTGCAGCTTCGGCTGTCGGCGCCGCTCGCCGTCGCCGTCGGCGACCGGCTCGTGGTCCGCCGGCCATCGCCGTCCGAGACGATCGGTGGCGGCGCCGTCGCGGACATCAGCGGCGAGCGGTCACGGACGCGCGCGGACACCGTGGCGTCGCTCGAACGGCGCACGGCGCCATCACCGGCCGATCGCCTCCTCGCGTCCTTCGACGTGCCGCGCACGGCGGCCGAGGCCGGCGAACGCAGTGGCCTCGATGCCGCCGCTCGCGACGCGGCCTACACCGCGCTCATCGAGAGCGGCCGGGCCATGGCCCTTGCCGACGCGGCCGTGTCGCGCACGGCATTCGATGCCCTCGCGACCCGCGTCGTGCGCACGCTCGCGATGGCCCACCGCGCGGCGCCGCTGCGCGCCGGCCTGTCCCGCGAGGAGGTCCGGAGCGCCCTCGATCTCCCGCCGAAGCGCTATGCCGCCCTCGTGTCGCGGCTCGTTGCGGACGGTCACGTCGCCGAGCGCGGCACCGCCATCGCCCTGCCCTCGCACCGACCCTCGCTGACGCCGGACCAGGAGGCGACGTGGTCGCGGGCCCGTGCCGCGCTCGAGCGGGAGCCGCTGCAGCCCCCGAGCGTGGCGACGCTGCAGCGGGACTTCGACCTCGGTGGTGATGTCCTGATGGCGCTCGCGGATCGCGGTGACATCGTTCGCGTCGGCACCGAGGCCGCGTTCCTACCCGACGCGGTCCTTCGATTCGGCGACGCGATCATCGGCGCGCTCGGCGCTGGCCCGATCACCGTCGCCAGGGCGCGCGATCTCACCGGCTCGAGCCGGAAGCACGTGCTTCCGTTGCTACAATTCCTCGACGATCACGGTCTCACGCGACGCGTGGGCGACGATCGCGTCCTCATTCACGATCCAGACCAGAGTCGGGCCCAGCTTCGTCGCGCCGTGCATCGCGCGCCCGCGCACAAGGGGGAGACAGCATGAAGTTCCGCGCCGTTCGCGCCGCCGATCTCACGGGCGCCGACGTCAGCATCGTTCCGTTGTTCGACGACAAGCGGGCCCCCAAGGCACTGGCCCGCGCGAAGCGCGCGGTCGTGGAGCGCCTGGCGGGCGAGCGCGGGGCCGCGACCCTGTACAACGTGTTCACCCACGTCGGCGGCGACAAGGACGGCCGCATCGTGGTGGTCGGCGCGGGCAAGCGCGCGGAGTACGACGCCGAGCGCGCGCGGAACATCGCCGCGGCCGGGATCAAGTCGCTCTGGCGAACGGACGCCAAGACGGTCGCGATCTACGTCGACGCCACTGCGATCGGCGAGGCCCGCGCGGCGCAGGCCGCGGTCGAAGGCGCGCACTTCGCGATGTGGCGGCCGGAGGCCCACCGGAGCAAGCCCGAGGATCGGCGGCTCCCGCCGCTCACGACGGTGTCCATCGCCGTCGACGGGGACGTCCGTGCCGCGATCGCGCGTGGCGATGCCGTCGGCCGGGCCGTGAACACGGCGCGGCGCATGGCCAACGAGCCGGCGAACAAGATGACGCCGACGATCGTCGCGGAGGAGGCCCGCGCGCTCGCGAAGGAGGCCGGGCTGGACATCGAGGTCCTCGATCGCAAGAAGTGCGAGAACCTCGGGATGTGGAGCTACCTGTCCGTCGCCCAGGGCAGCCACCAGCCGCCGCAGTTCATCGTCCTCCGTTACAAGGGCCGCGGCGGATCGGGGTACGACCTCGGTCTGGTCGGCAAGGGCATCACCTTCGATTCGGGCGGCATCTCGATCAAGCCGGCCGAGGGCATGCACCACATGAAGGCCGACATGACCGGCGCCGCATCGGTCATCGCAGCGATGACCGCGATCGGAACGCTCAAGCCGAAGGTGAATGTCATCGCGGTCGCCCCCTGCACCGAGAACCTGCCCGGTGGGGGAGCCACCAAGCCGGGCGACGTCTTCACGAGCATGAGCGGCAAGACGGTCGAGGTGATCAACACCGACGCCGAGGGCCGGCTCGTGCTCGTCGACGGCATGAGCTACGTCCAGCGCGAAGGGGCCACCCGGGTCGTCGACGTCGCGACGCTGACCGGGGCGATCTCGATCGCGCTCGGGGCGCACTTCAGCGGTCTCTTCGGGAAGCCGGCCTCGTTCGTCGAGGAAGTCCGGGCCACCGGCGCCGAGGCCGGCGACCGGCTCTGGCCGATGCCGCTGACCGACGAGTACCGCAACGAGATCAAGAGCGACATCGCCGACATCACCAACAGCGCCGGACGCGAGGGCGGCGCGATCAAGGCCGCGGCGTTCCTCGACGCGGCGGTCGAGGACGGCACCCAATGGGCCCACCTCGACATCGCCGGGACGTTCTGGAGTGACAAGGATCGCCCGCAGGCGCCAAAGGGGCCGCAGGGCCCATCGGTCCGGACGCTCATCGCGCTCGCGGAGCGATACGCGCGCTAGGTCCGGCCACGCCGCGGATCCTCGCGTGACGGCCCGTAGAATAGAACGGATGAGCGACTCCGTTCTCGTCGTCGGTGCGGGCCTCGCGGGGTCGGAAGCCGCGTGGCAGCTGGCGCGCCGCGGGATCCCGGTCGAGCTGCTCGAGATGCGGCCGGCGAAGTCCACGCCGGCGCATCGCACCGCCCGCGCCGCCGAGCTCGTGTGCACGAACTCGTTCAAGTCCGACGCGCCCGAGGTCGCCGCGGGCCTCCTCAAGGAAGAGCTCCGCCAGCTCGGATCGCTCGTGCTGCAGGCCGCCGATGGGGCACGGGTGCCGTCCGGACAGGACCTCAGCGTGGACCGCGACGCCTTCGCGGCGGCGGTCGAAGCCGGACTGGCCGAGGCTGGCGTGCGCCGCGTGGAAGGCGAGCTCGTCAGCATCGACCCCGCGCGGATGACGATCATCGCGACCGGCCCGCTGACGTCCCCGGATCTTGCCGCGGACCTTGAACGGCTCACCGGTCAGGGGCACCTGCACTTCTTCGACGCCGCCGCGCCGATCGTGGTGGGGGAGTCGATCGACCAGAGCCTCCTGTTCCGCGCGTCTCGGTACGGCAAGGGCGGGGACGCCTACCTCAACATCCCGCTGGACCGCGCGGAGTACGAGGCCTTCGTCGCGGGGCTGGTGGCCGCCGAGCAGGTGGAGCTCCGGGACTTCGAGCAGACGATGTGGTTCGAGTCATGTCTCCCGCTCGAGGAGATGGCCCGCCGCGGGCCCGAGACCCTTCGCTTCGGACCGCTCAAGCCCCTTGGGCTCACCGATCCGCGGACCGGCCGCCGCCCGTATGCGGTGGTCCAGCTCCGGCCCGACGACGCCGCGAGCGACCTTTACAACCTCGTGGGGTTCCAAACGAATCTCCGCTGGCCGGAGCAGCGGCGCCTGTTCCGCACCCTGCCCGGCCTCGGCCGCGCGGAGTTCGCTCGCCTCGGGGTGATGCACCGGAACACGTTCGTGAATTCGCCCGCCCTCTTGCTGCCGACCCACCGGCTGCGCTCGACGCCGCAGACATACCTCGCGGGCCAGCTCATCGGCGTCGAGGGCTACCTCGAGTCGGCCATGAGCGGGCTCGTGGCGGCGCTCAACGTTGCGGCGGCCCGGCAGCGCCTGGAGGACGTCATCTTTCCGGAGGACACCGCGATCGGGTCCCTCGTGCGGTACGTCACCACCGCGCAGCGCGAGTTCTCACCGATGAACGCGACCTGGGGCCTGTTCCCGCCGCTGGCCGACGAGCTTCGGCGGACCGACAAGCGCACCCGCGCGCGGGCCCACCTGGCTCGGGCTCGCGCCGCCTTCGCCGCGTTCGTCGCCTCGAGACCGGATTTGGTTGCGGTGGACCCGGCGGCCGCGGAGGCGCTCGCCGCGGTCCGATGACCGAGCAGCTGAGCTTCGGGCTCGGGGAAGAGCGCCCGGACATCCTTCGGCTCCTCACGCCGGAACAGCGCGAGGCCGTCGAGCATGGCGATGGCCCGCTGCTCATCGTCGCCGGCGCCGGCACCGGCAAGACCCATGTGCTCACCGCGCGCATCGTCCAGCTCATCGCCTCGGGCCGCGCCAAGCCCCACGAGATCCTGGCTCTGACCTTCACCGAGAAGGCCGCGGCGACCATGCAGGAGCGCGTCGACCTGTACACGCCGCTGGGGCTCAACGATGCGGCCATCCGGACCTTCCACTCATTCGGCGACGAGGTCTTCCGGGAGTTCGCGCTGGAGCTCGGCCGGGCGGGGGAGCTGCGGGTGCTGTCGCCCGCCGAACAGGTCATCTTCGTCCGCGAGCATCTCTACTCGGATCTTCCGCTGAACCGGTACCGGCCGGCGGGCGATCCGCTGCGGCACGTCCGGGCGCTCCTCGATCTGTTCGGGCGGGCTCGCGATGACGACATCTCGCCCGAGGAGTACGTCGCCTTCGCGCAGCAGATGGCCGCAGCAGCCGCCGATGACGCGAGTCGTGACGAGGCCGAGGCCCAGTCCGAGCTCGCCGCGACCTACGCCGCGTACACCGCATTGAAGGAGCGGGCCGGGGTCATCGACTTCGGCGACCAGATCGCGCTCTCCCTCCGCGTCCTGCGCGACCACCCGGGGGCCGCGCGCCGGCTCGCGGAGCGGTATCGCTACGTCCTGGTCGACGAGTTCCAGGACACGAACGACGCGCAGTTCAAGCTCATCGAGCGGCTCGTCGCGCCGCATCGGAACCTGACCGTCGTCGGCGACGACGATCAATCCATCTTTGCCTGGCGAGGGGCGACCCTCTCGAACTTCGACGCGTTCGCGGCGGCCTACCCGGACGCCAAGGTCGTTCCGCTCGTAGCGAACCGGCGATCCGGCCAGGGCCTTCTCGACGCCGCCTACGCGCTCATCCGGAACAACCCCGCTCGACTCGAGGAGCGCCTCGACATCGACAAGAAGCTCATCGGCCGGCCGGCCACGGACGCCGTCGAGGTGGACCACCTGCAGTTCGCGAGCGGGGCCGAGGAGGCCGAAGCGGTCGCCGATCGGATCGCCGATACGGCGATCAAGACCGGGCGTCCGCTGGGCGACTTCGCCGTGCTGGTGCGCAACAACTCGGACGCGATCCGGATCCTCAATTCGCTCGCCCGCCGCGGACTGCCGGCCCACTTCTCAGGCGGCGGCCAGCTCTATGACCGCGAGGAGATCCGGCTCCTGGTGTCCTTCCTAACCGCGGTCGCCGCGCCATCCGACTCGCCGCACGTCTATTTCCTGGCGACGTCGTCGCTCTACGCGTTCCCGCCCAGCGAGCTCGCCAAGCTCGCCGAGGCCCAGAGCCGCCGGCAGCGGCCGCTGCGCGACCTGTTCGCGGAAGTCGCTCGGGACGAGGCGACCGGCTTCACGCCCGAGGCCGTCCTCGCGGCGAAGACCCTCATCGCGGACCTGGAGCTGTACGCCGCCCGGGCAGTCGAGCTCACCACCGCAGAGCTCCTGTTCGAATTCCTCGAACGATCGAAGCTGCTAGACCGGTATCGCGACCCCGACTCGGCGCTCGCGGAGGAGCAGGGCCGCAACGTCGCCAAGTTCCTCCGACTCGTCCAGAGCGCCGGGAAGGCCCTCCCGTCCGACCGGGCATCGTTCGTCGTGCCGCACCTCCAGCTCCTGCGCGAGGCCGGAGATGATCCTGCGGCCGCCGACTTCGAGCAGTCCGAGACCGCGGTGAACGTGCTCTCGATCCACAAGGCCAAGGGCCTCGAGTTCGGCATCGTGTACCTCGTCGTCGCGACCGAGGAGCGGCTGCCCGGCTCGCTCCGGCTACCGGATCTGCGGATGCCCGAGGGGCTGGCCCGCACCCCGCAGAGCGACCGGGACCGCCACGTGGCCGAAGAGCGCCGGCTCGCGTACGTCGCCATGACCCGCGCGAAGGACGCGTTCTTCTTCACCAGCGCCACCGACTACGGCGGCACCCGCGCGCACCGCCCGAGCCGGTTCATCGGGGAGGCGCTCGGCCGCAGACCGGCCGCACCCAGCGTGCGCCTGGCGGCGTACGACGAGCTCCAGCGATTCGCCGCCCCGCCCGCCGAGGTCGACAGCCCGCTGCCGCGGCTGGGCGCCGACAACATCCTGACCGTCTCGTACACGGAGATCGACGACTACCGCCGTTGCCCGCTGCGCTACCGGTTCGCCCACGTCTTGCGGATCCCGGTCCTCCCGACCCCGGCGATGGTGTACGGGAGCGCGCTCCATCGCGCGGTCGCCGATTTCCTGCGCCGGAAGCGGGAGGGGGAGCAGCCGACGCTGCCGCAGCTCGAGGCCACCTTCCGGTCCTCCTGGATCGGTGGCGGGTTCATCTCGCCGGACCACGAGAGCGAGCGCTTCGAGGCTGGCCTCACTGCGCTCCGGCGGTTCTTCGAAGCCGAGCGCGGCGCGCCTCCGCCGGACCTTGTCGAGCAACGGTTCTCGTTCATGCTGGGCAACGACCGGGTGGTGGGCCAGTGGGACCGGGTCGACCGGACGGCCGCCGGCGCCGAGGTCTCGGACTACAAGTCGAGCGCCCTGGACGGGGAGGAGGACACCCCGCAGCGCCGGGCTGCGAAGAACATGCAGCTCCCGGTCTACGCCCTCGCATACCAGAAGACCTTCGGCGAGCTTCCGACGAAGACGGCGCTGATCTTCCTCGAATCCGGTCAGCGCGGCGAGATCGCCCCGACGCCCGATGCAATGGGCGCCATCGGAGCGGTCATCACGTCGACTGCGGCCAAGATCCGGGCCCGGCAGTTCGCCGCCGACCCCGAGCGGCCGGAGGCCCGCACCTGCAGCCAGTGCCCTTACAACGCGATCTGCACCGAATCGTGGACCGCCCGTCAGGTCCGGGGCACGACCGCCTAGCGCCCGGAGAATGACCCAGAGTGTCTTTGCGCAGGGACGCATCCACAAATGGATGCAGTCAGCGAAGCTGGCGCGTCCCGGTCGTCGGTCCCGGGACCGCTCGGACCAGGATGACGAGGGCGACGACGATAGCCCCGGCAAGCAGCACGAACACCCCGCGGTAGCTGAACCGGGGCAGGAACAGCTGCGCGGCCACCACGACCGACGCGGGGATCGCGATCGATTCGGCGGCCGCCTTCAGGCCCGCGAAGACGCCGGTCTTATCCGGCGGCACGAGCGCGGCGAGGAGCGGCCACCCGGCCGCCGTCGCGGCCCCGTTCCCCACGCCGGCCAGCACGACGACCGCGATGGTCTCGGGAAGTCCCCGGATGAGGATGCCGCCCACCGCGGCCGCAGCCAGGATCGTCCAGCCGGCGACCAGGATGGGCTTGGCCCCGACGCGGTCGGCCACCGTGCCGAAGCCGACGGCGGAGACGGCGGTGACGAGGAGGGTCGCCGCTGCGAGCACCAGGGCCACCGACTCGCTTTGACCGATGTCGGCCGTGATGAACAGGGTGAGGTAGGGCAGCACCGCGCTGAACCCGACCATGAAGACGAAGATCGCGGCCAGGTAGCGAAGCGCGTCGCGGTGCTGGGCGACCTCGGCGACATACCGGCGAAGGCCGAGGTGCGAACGCGGCAGGTCCACGACCGCGGGCTCCCCGACGCCGGCGACGGTGATGGCGAACGTGCCGACGAGCAGCCCGCCCACCAGCGGATAGGTCCAGGCGGGCACGCCGCCGTCCGACACGCGCGAGATCAATAGGAGGAAGGCCACCTGGCTGGCCAGCTGGATCGCGGTCGAGACCCCCTGCAGGATCCCGCGCTCGGCGACGCTGGTGATGTCGGCGAGCAGAGCCACGTAGGGGTCGGCGGCGATGTTGAAGAACACCGAGAACAGCACGATCGCGATGGTCAGTCCGACGACGTCCCGCTGCGTGGCGGCGAACAGGAAGAACGCCGCGGACAGCGGGATCCCGGCCGCGATGTACGGCCGCCGCCGGCCGAGCCGGGTCCGCGTCCGATCGGAGAGCGCGCCGACCGCAGGCTGGATGACCGCCCCTTCGATGCTCCGCGTGCTCGCGAGCAACCCGGTCAGGAGGTCGTTTGCGCCGGCGGCCTTCAGCAGCTGGGGCAGGACGAAGTTGTTGAACGCGAAGAACGCGCCGGCACCGATCGACCCCGCGGAATACAGGAGGCTCTTCGAGCGGGTCAGTCGACCGGGCACGCGCGCACGCTACTGATACCGATATAGGTTGCAGTACCCACTGAATGGAACAATCGTTCTAGCATGGGCGGCGGATACTGGCGCGGGAAGGAGGCCACGTGGAGCTGCTGGCCATCGCGATCATCCTCGCCGCTCTGGCCGCGATCGGGGTCACGGTCGTCTTCGTCCGGCACCGGCCGGCCGATGTCCCGCTCGCCCTCCTGCAGCAGGGCATGCGCGCGGACGTCGCGCTCCTGCAGCAGACGATCGCCGATCTGCGTGGCTCGAACACCCAGGCCCTCACCGAGCTCCGCACCGAGGTCCAGCGCTCCCTCGGGGCGACCGAACAGCGGGTGCTGCTGCAGTCCGGGTCGACCCAGCGGACCCTCGGCGAGCTCGGCGTGAAGCTCGCCTCGCTCGGGGAGCAGAGCGCCCGGATCGGCGAGCTCGCCAAGGACGTCGGTTCGCTCCACGAGCTCTTCCGGGCGCCGAAGCTCCGCGGCGGCTTCGGCGAGGTGATGCTGGAGCGCGTGCTCGCGGACAACCTGCCGGCCTCTGCGTTCCAGCTCCAGTACGGCTACCACGATGGGACGCGCGTCGATGCGATCGTGCGCTTCGGCGGACGGCTCGTTCCAATCGACGCCAAGTTTCCGATCGAATCGTTCAACGCGCTGTCGGCCGCGGCCGACGATGCGGAGCGCGCGTCGCGCCGCCGGGCCTTCGTCCAGCAGGTGAAGCGCCATGTCGACGCGGTCGCGAAGTACATCGCCCCCGCGGAAGGTACGATCGACTACGCGTTCCTGTATTTCCCGGCCGAGGGCGTCTACTACGCCGCGGCGATCGCCGAGCCGGACCTGCGCGACTACTGCGCCGAACGCCGGGTCCTCCCGACGTCGCCAAACACCCTCGTCGCGTACCTGCAGATGGTCTCGCTCGGCCTGCGGGGCCTCGCCATGGAAGAGCGCTCCCGCGAGCTGCAGGAGGGCCTCCGGCGCGCGGCGCTCGAGCTCGAGAAATTCCGCGCCGCGTATGACACGCTCGGAGACCACCTGCGCAACGCGACGAAGAAGCACACCGACTCTCTCCACGGGTTGAACCGCACGGCCGATGCGATCGAGGCGGTGGGCCGGCCCCTCGCGACCGCGGAGCAGGGCACCCTGCCGCTCACGGGCGAAGAGGAGAGCACCGTGCGGCGGTTGCCGTTCGTGGCCCGCGGCGACGACCGCTGACCCGAGCGCTCCTCGCGATCGCGGCGGCGGGCCTGGCCATCGTCGCCGTCACGATCGCCACACGGGACCCCGACGGGCCCCTGGCCATCGGCCTGGTCGCCGCCGGGGCTGCGCTCGCCACGGGGGCGTTCGTGGCCGCGGTCCTCGTCTCCGCGGGAACGCGGCGTACCACGCGCGGCGCGCCCCGATTCCGTGCGATCGCGCGCGGCCTCCGTCGTGGCGCGATGGTCGGCTGCATCGTTGCGCTGGGGATCGTGCTGCGCGCGCTCGATGGGCTGACCCCGCTGACGGCGATCTTCGTCGCCGCGCCGTTCGTCGTCGCGGAAGCCGTGCTCTCGACGCGGCGGGTCTAGCGTCTCCGATACGCTCCGTCGGCCGATGGACTCCAAGCAGCTGAAGGACCGCGCGGCCGCACGCATCGACGCGGCCGCGCCCGACCTCGACGCGCTCGCGCTCTCGATCCACGACCATCCGGAGCTCGCGTTCGCGGAGCGCTTCGCGGCAGCGGCCATCGGCGACTTCCTTGCGGCGCAAGGCCTCCCGGTCACGAGGGGCGCCGGAGGGATCGAGACTGCGTTCGTGAGCGAGACCCGGACCGGTCCCGGCGCGACGGTCGCGATCTGCTCGGAGTACGACGCGCTCCCGGGCATCGGCCACGGGTGCGGCCACAACCTCATCGCGGTGAGCGGGGTCGGGGCCTACTTGGGCGTGGCCGCCGTCGCGAAAGATCTCAAGGGCACCGTGCGGCTCATCGGCACCCCGGCCGAGGAGGGCGGGGGAGGGAAGGTGAAGCTCCACGCCGCGGGCATCTTCGACGGCGTCGACGCGGCGATGATGTTCCATCCGGCCGACGCCGATGTGCTCGATCCGTTGATGGTCTCCCTGCGCGTGCTCGACGTGGAGTTCCGGGGCAAGGCCGCGCACGCGGCGGCGTCACCGTATGCCGGCGTGAACGCCCTCGACGCGCTGATGCTCGGCTGGAGCGCGATGTCCGCGCTGCGGCAGCTCGTGCGCAGCGATTCGCGGATCCACGGGATCATCACCGACGGCGGCCAGGCCTCCAACATCATCCCGGAGCGGGCCGCCGCCCGGATCGTCGTCCGCGCCGCCGATCCCACGTACCTCGGCGATCTCCGCCGGCGGGTGCTGCTGTGCTTCGAGGGCGCCGGCACGGCGACCGGCTGCGAGCTGCGCCACGAATGGGGCGAGGCGATGGACATGGTAACGACGAACGGACCGATCGCCGCGGCATTCGGCGAGAACGCCCGGGCCCTCGGTCGCGAGCTCGGACCGCGGCGCGCGGGTGAGACGTCCGGCTCGACCGACATGGGGAACATCAGCTCGTTGATCCCGTCGATCCATCCGTTCCTCTCCGTCGTGCACGAGCGCACGCCATGGCACTCGCGCGAGTTCGCGGCCGCCGCCCGCACGCCCTACGCCTTCGACACGATGCGTCTCGCGGCGAAGGCGCTGGCGTTCACCGCCATCGATCTGCTCGCGCGGCCCGACCTCATCAAGGCGGCGAAGGCCGCGTTCACGCCCGCCCGCGCGAAGTGACCGATCTCGTCATCCGCGGGGGCCAGGTCGTCGACGGAACCGGGTCGCCGCGCCGGCGTGCGGATGTCGCCATGCGTGATGGGCGGATCGTCGCGGTGGGCGACGTCGGCCCTGGCTCCGGAGCGCGGACCATCGACGCAGCGGGGCGCGTGATCACCCCGGGGTTCATCGACATCCATTCGCACTCGGATGAGTCGGTCCTCATCAACTCCGCGCTCGAGAGCACCGTCCACCAGGGCGTCACGTCCGTCGTCGCCGGGAACTGCGGCGGCGCGTCTGCACCGGTGATGGGCCTTGCCGCCGAAGAGCTCGACCGCGACCTGCGGCGCTACGACCTGGACCGCACCTGGACCTCGTTCGGCGAGTACGCCGGCGTGGTCGAGCGGTCGGGCAGCGCGATCAACTTCTGCTCCTTCGTTGGGCACGGCACCCTCCGGATGTGCGTCATGGGCGCGGACGATCGCGCGCCAACGGCCGGCGAGCTCGCCGCGATGAAGGCCCTGCTGGCGAAGTCGCTCGACGATGGCGCGATCGGCCTCTCCACCGGTCTCATCTACCCGCCGAGCGCGTACGGGACGACGGCTGAGATCAGCGCGCTCGCCGCGGTCGTGCGCGAGCACGATGGCCTGTACGCGAGCCACATCCGCAACGAAGGCGACGAGCTGTTCGAGGCGATCGAGGAGAACCTGGAGATCGGGCGCCGCAGCGGCGTACGCGTGCAGCTCTCGCACCACAAGGCCTCGCAGCAGCGCAATTGGGGCAAGGTCACGGAGTCCACGGCCATGATCGAGCGGGCGCAGCACGAGGGCGTGGACGTCATCGCCGACCAATATCCATACACGGCCTCGTCGACCGGTCTCTCCGTCACGATCCCGAAGTGGGCGCACGCCGGAGGCTCGGTCGCGCTGTGCGAGCGGCTGAAGGATCCCGCCGTCCGGCTGCGCATCCGCGACGAGTACACCGAGACGGAGCGGAACTGGTCTCACATCGTCATCGCCCGCGCCGCGCGGTACCCGGAGTGGTCGGGGCAGAGCGTCGCCGCGCTCGCGGACGCGGCGAAGCGTGACCCGCTCGAGTGGACATGCGATGCCCTCATCGAGCACGACGGCGCGATCGACATCATCCACCACTCGATGGACGAGGCCGACGTCCGCTACGTCATGGCGAAGCCGTGGGTATGCGCCGGGAGCGACTCACGGGCGAACGCCCCATACGGACCGCTCTCCTTCGGCAAACCGCACCCGCGCTCCTACGGGACCTTCCCGCGCATCCTCGGTCACTACGCCCGCGACCTCGGCGTGCTCACGCTCGAGGATGCGGTGCGGAAGATGACGTCCCTCACGGCGTCCCGGCTGAAGCTCCGCGACCGCGGCACCGTCCGCGAGGGCGCGTGGGCCGACCTCGTGGTGTTCGATCCTGAGCGGATCGTCGATCTGGCGACCTACGACGATCCGCATCGCTATCCCGCCGGCATCGACCACGTGATCGTGAACGGCGTGGTCGTGACCCACGGCGACGAGACCCTCGCCGAGCGGCCCGGCATCTTCCTACGTCTCGGCCGCGACGCCGGTGCCTGACCAGCCGCGAGTCGCGATCCTTGCCGAGGGACTGTTCGCGGCCGCGACCGCCAAGACCGCCATCGGCGTGCTGCGGTACGCGCCCTATCCCGTCGTCGCGGTCATCGATTCGGTCCGCGCCGGTGCCGACAGCGCTGCGGTCGTGGGCGTCGGGAACGGCGTGCCCGTCGTCGCGAGCGTCGCTGAGGCGATCGCGCGAGGCGCGACCGTGCTGCTCATCGGCACCGCCGCGCCCGGCGGCCGCATCCCCGCGTCCTATCGGCCGCTCCTCGCGGACGCGCTGGGCAAGGGCCTCGAGGTCTGGAACGGCCTCCACGAGCGCGTCCTCGCGGATGCGACGCTGCGGCAGGCCGCGGAGCGGGGCGGCGGACGCGTCCGCGAGCTCCGCGAGCCGCCGCCGGATCTGCCGGTGGGTGGGCACCGCCGGCGCCGAGCCGGCACGCGCGTCGTCGTCACGGTGGGCTCGGACGCCGCGGTGGGGAAGATGACCGTTGCGCTCGAGCTCGTGCGGGCCTTCGAGCGGGCCGGCATCCGGTCCGCGTTCGTCGCGACCGGCCAGACCGGCATCGCGATCGCCGGGAGCGGTATCTGCGTCGACGCGGTGGTCGCGGACTTCATCGCCGGCGCGGCCGAGCGGATGGTGTGCGATGCCGCGGAGACCGCCGACGTGATCGTCGTGGAGGGCCAGGGCGCGTTGACCCATCCCGGCTTCTCGGGCGTGACCCTCGGGCTGCTCCATGGGAGCGCGCCGGATCTGCTGGTGCTCTGCCACGACGCGGCCCGCATCGACGTCAAGGGGTTCCCGGGGCTGCCGCTCATGCCCCTGCGCGACCTGGTGCCGCTCTACGAACAGGCGGCGACGTGGTCCCGCGTGCCCGGGGCGAGCGTGCCCGTGGTCGCGGTCGCGCTGAACACGAGCGCGCTCGATGCCGGCGCGGCGGCGCGGGCGATCCGCGATGCCGCCGCCGAAACGGGCCTGCCCGCCGGCGACCCCGTGCGCGAAGGGCCGGGCGGTGCGGACCGCCTGGCCGCGGCGGTGTCCCGGTGAAGTTCACCGTCCGGACAGTCGATGTGCATCTGGCGGTGCCGTTCGCGATCTCTCGCGCGGTGCGGACCGAGAAGCGCGTCGTCCTGGTCGAGCTCGATGACGGCGAGCGCGTCGCCTATGGGGAGGCGTCCGCGGATGCCTTCTTCGGCGAGACGACCGAGTCGTTGGAGGCCGACGTTCGTGGCGCTCTCGACCTCGTGCCCGAGGATCCGGCCGCGCTGGCCGCGCTTCGCGCGCGCCTGGACGGGCGCTTCAGCCACGGCGGCGGCGCCGCGTGCGCGCTCGACATCCTCGCGCACGATCGCGCGGCGCAGGCCGCGGGCCTCCCGCTCCGCGCGTATCTCGGGCTCGCGCCGGCCGAGGCGCCGCCGACCTCGTTCACGATCGGCATCGCGGAGCCCGCGGTGATGGCCGATCGCGCTGCCGCGGCGAAGGCCGCAGGCTTCACCGTGCTCAAGGTGAAGCTCGGGCATAGCGACGACGTGCCCATCCTGGAGGGCATCCGCCGGGTCTTCGACGGCGTGATCCGGGTCGACCCGAACGCGGCGTGGACCCCGCAGGAGGCGCCGGCCCGCATCGAGCGCATCGCGCAGTTCGGCGTGGAGTTCGTGGAGCAGCCGGTCGCGCCCGATGACATCGACGGATTGCGCTTCGTGCGCGAGCACAGCGTCCTGCCGATCGTCGCCGATGAGGCCGCCGTGCGGCTGGCGGACGTGGATCGACTTGCCGGCGCGTGCGACGGCATCAACGTGAAGCTCCAGAAGTGCGGCGGCATCGCCGAGGCGCGCGCGATGATCGAGCGCGCGCACCAGCTCGGGCTCAAGGTGATGATCGGCTGCCGTGCCGCTGAGACGAGCGTGGCGATCGCGGCGGCCGCGCACCTGGCGCCCGCGGTCGAGTGGGCCGACCTCGATGGCAATCTGCTCATCGTCGACGATCCGTTCGTCGCCGTGCCGGTCGAGCGGGGTCGCTTCGTGTTCAGCGACCGTCCCGGCCTCGGGGTCAAGCCGCGCTGACCCGGCGGTGGCAGACCGCACTCGTCGCGATCGCGTTCGCGGTCGGCGGCTTGGTCGCGCTCGCACTCGCCTACGCCGGGTCCGGAACCTACACGGACATCGCGACGCACGAAGGTTTCGCCACCGTGTCGTTCCGCGAGCGCGATGGCAGCCGGCGTCCGGAGGCCTTGCCGGAGCTCCTCGCCATTCATGACGGCTGGATGCGCTACATCACTGGACGGGGCGGCATGCCCGGAGGTTCCTTCACCGTGGACCTCTTTACCCGCGACGAGCAGGCGCACATGAGGGACGTCCGCGCCGTCTTCATCGGGTTCGAGCTGGCCGCGGCCATCGGCGTCGGCATCGCGGTCCTCCTGCCCCTGCGTGCGGCGAAGCGATCAGGGGTGGCCGCGTTGGTCCTCGTCCGCGATGCGGCGATCGCCGCGGCCATCGGAACGGCCATCGTTGCGGCCGTCGCGGCACTGGCGTTCGATTCGCTGTTCCTGCTCTTCCACCAGGTCTTCTTTCCGCAGGGCAACTTCCTGTTCGGACCCGACTCCAACCTCATCGCGATGTATCCGGACGCGTACTGGTACGGCATCACCCTTCGGGTCGGCGTCACATTCGTCGGTGCGATGGCACTCGTCGCGCTCGCGTCGGCCGCGACGCTGCGGCGAGCCCGTCGTTAGACTCGCGAACGTGAGACGCGTATTGATCATCGAGGATCTGCCCCAGGTCGCCGCGCACCTCAGGGGCATGCTTGGCCGTGAGAAGGACATCGAGCTCGCGGGGGTCCAGGCCCAGGCCGAAGCGGGGATCGCGCAGGCCACGACCGAGAAGCCGGACGTGCTGCTCGTCGACGCCCTGCTCCAGGGCAAGGTCACCGGTGCGGACGTGGCGAAGCGCGTGCGCACGGCGTCGCCGGGGACGCGCATCGTCATGGTCACCGTGCCCCAGCGTCCCGTCGATCCGCGGCCGGAGCTCGGGATCGACGCCGTGTTCGTGCTCCCCGGCGGGGCGAACGAGCTCGCCGCCGCGCTCGGCGGGTCGAAGGACACCAAGCGCGAGGGCGGCGGGGAGGTCATCGCGGTGTACTCGCCGAAGGGCGGCACCGGAAAGACCACCATCGCCGTGAATCTCGCGTGCGTGCTCCGGCGCAACGGCGCGTCCGTCGCGCTCTTCGACGGGGTCATGCAATTCGGCGCCGTGCGCCATCTGCTGCCCGTACCGCCGGCGACGAAATCGATCGTCGACCTCCCCGCCGGCCAGGGCATGCGACCGTCATTGCCGGACGCGTTGTGGGAAGGTCCGGGCGGCATCGACGTGCTGCTCGCCCCGCCGCGCCCGGAGGAGGCGGACCTCGTCGCCGCGTCGGAGCTCACCAACGCGATCGGGCTCCTCGCCGACAACCACGACTACGTCATCGTCGACTCGCCAAGCCGGCTCTCCGAGGACACCCTCGCGATCCTCGACGCCGCGAGCGTCATCTTGATCGTCATCACGTACCAGGGGTCGACGATCGCCAACACCCGTGCCGCGATCGACACGTTCGAGGCCCTTGGCTACAAGGGCCAGAAGCCGCTCCTGCTCGTCGTGAATCAGTCGGACCTCACGGCCGGTCTCTCGAAGGGCGGCATGGAGCACGCGCTGAATCTCCCGATCGTCGGCGAGATCCCATCCGACTGGAAGCTCATCGGTGAGTCCAATAACAAGCAGAACCCGTTCGTCCTGACGAACGCCAACGCCCCGGCGTCACAGGCGATCTCGAGCCTCGCCACCGCGCTCGTCAGCCAGCAACGGAAGCGGTGACCGCGGCCGCCGATCTGCCCATCGGGGTCTTCGACTCCGGCGTCGGCGGACTCACGGTGCTGCGAGAGCTGCGGCGCCAGCTCCCCGGCGAATCCACCATCTACCTCGGCGACGAGGCCCGCATGCCCTACGGCCCGCGCCCGGCGGAGGAGATCGTCGCGTTCACCCGTGAGGCGCTCGCGTGGTTCGGTGCGCACGATTGCAAGCTCATCGTCCTCGCGTGCAATACCGCGACGTCGGTGGCGCTCGACGTCGTTCGCGACGAGTCGCGTGTCCCGATCATCGGCGTCGTACGCCCCGGCGCCGCGGCTGCGATCTCAGCGTCCGCGCGTCGCTCGATCGGCGTGCTCGCGACCACGGCCACGGTGCGCTCCGGGGCGTACGCGCGCGCGCTGCGCGACCTCGACCCGCTTGCCGACGTGATCCAGCAGGCCTGCCCGGCCCTCGTGCCGCTCGTCGAGGGCGGTCGGGCGGGCTCGCCCGAGGCCGAGGCGGCGGTGCGGGGGTACGTCGAGCCGCTCCTCACCGATGGCGGCGTGGTGCAGCCGGTGGTGGACACCCTCCTGCTCGGATGCACGCACTACCCGCTGCTCCGATCGGTCATCGAGCGGGTCGCGGGCCCCGGCGTCCGCGTCGTCGACTCCGCCGCAACGACCGCGCTCGCTGTGCGCGAGGTGCTCATCTCGCACCGGCTCATCCGGGAGGGCGGCGCGGCCACCCATCGGGTCTTCGCGACCGGCCCCACCGACCGGTTCCGCGCCGTCGCGCGGACCATCTTCGGTGAGGATCTGCCCGCGGTCGAAGCGGCTTCACTCGCGTGAACCTCAGCTCGACGATCACCGGCTTGCCGTACGTCGGCAAGACAACGCTGTTCAATCTGCTGACCGGCGGCCATGCCTCGACCGGCGCGTTCGCGGGCGCGGAGGGCGAGACCAACGTCGGCGTCGCCAAGGTCCCGGACCATCGGGTCGACGAGCTGTCGGCGCTGTTCAAGCCGAAGAAGACGACCTTCGCCGAGATCACGTACCGCGACCTCGGCCTCGCGAAGAGCGCGAGCCCGGGGGAGGGCATCAGTCCCAAGAAGCTCGGCGAGCTTCGCAACTCCGATGCGCTCGTGCACGTCGTGCGCGCGTTCGCCGACCCGTCCGTCCCGCACGCGGAGGGATCCGTCGACCCGCTTCGCGACATGGCGACGCTCGACCTCGAGCTCTTGTTCTCCGACCACGCGATCGTCGAGAAGCGCCTCGACTCGCTCGAGAAGGAGCTGCGGAGCGCCAAGGGGACCGACCGCGAGACAAAGGAGCGCGAGCTCGCGTTCCTGTAGCGGGCGAAGCCGGCGCTCGAGGCGGAGACGCCGCTGCGCGACCTCGACGTCGAGCCCGAGGAGCAGCGGCTCATCCGGGGCTATCGCTTTTTGACGCTCATGCCGCAGCTCGTCGTCGTGAACGTCGATGAGGCCGATGTCGCCGCACCGGACGCCGTGCTGGCGCCCCTGCGTGAGGCCGCAGCGAAGCATCGCGGGGCCGCGGTCGTCGCGGTCTGCGCCAAGATCGAGTCGGAGATCGCGGAGCTTCCGGCGGATGAGGCGGCCGCATTCCGTGCCGAGCTCGGGCTGGCCGAGGCGCCCCTCGATCGCGTGGTGCATGCGACGTATGACCTGCTCGGCCTCACCTCGTTCTTCACCGCCGGCGAGGACGAGGTCCGCGCGTGGACGATCCTCAAAGGCTCGACCGCGCAGCAGGCCGCGGGCGCGATCCACTCGGATCTCGAGCGTGGCTTCATCCGGGCCGAGGTGATCCGGTGGGATGCGCTGCTCAAGGCAGGGAGCGAGGCCAACGCGCGGAAGCTCGCGCTGCTCCGGACGGAAGGCAAGGGCTACGTCGTCCAGGACGGCGACACGGTGAACGTCCTGTTCAATGTCTAAAGGCGGCGTCCCGTTCCTCGCGATCGGACACACTGCGCGCGACGAGTTCCCCGATGGCCGGTGGCGGCTCGGCGGATCGGCGCTGTACGGCGCGGCGACGGCGGCGAAGCTCGGCGCACAGGTCACCCTCGTCACACGCGCGGGCCCGGACGAGCGCGACGCCCTCGCGACGCTGTGCCAGGAACTCGGGATCACCTTGCGCGCGTTGCCGAGCGAGGTCACGACCACGTTCGCGTTCACCTTCGACGCCGCTGGCCGCCGCACGCTTTGGTTGCGCGCGAGAGCGGCGCCGATCACGCGAGGCGAGGTGGGACGCGGGGTCCGGACGCCGAAGGCGGTCCTGCTGGCGTCGATCGCCGGCGAGCTCGATGCCTCGCTGTTCGCGCCGTGGTCGGGTGCGTGCCGGGTCCTTGCGGCGCAGGGACTCCTTCGGTCGTTCGGCCCGGACGGCGAGGTCCTCGCGACACCCTGGACGGAATATGCCGCGCTGCTGCCGAAGGTCGACGCGGTCGTCGTCAGCGAGGAGGATCACGCCGAGGACTCCGCATGGCTCCCGTACACGACCGTCGTGGTGACGCAGGCCGAGCAGGGCTCCGTGCTCCACGCCCGCGGTGAGACGGCGCACGTGCCCGCGTTCGCGGTACCCGAGGTCATCGACCAGACCGGGGCGGGCGACGCATTCGCCGCGAGCCTGGCCCTCGGCCTGGCGGAGGGGATGCCTATGGCCGAGGCCGCGTTGTTCGCGAGCGCGGCCGCATCCTTCGCGGTGGAAGGCCTGGGGATGTCGCGGCTCGCGGACCGCGCTCGGGTGCGCGAGCGCATGACGACATGAGCGCGGAGTGGGCGGCGCTCGACCGCGCCGCTGCCGACCTGGACGGCTCCGCCGGTCTCGTCGTAGTCGACGCGGCGGGCGCGGTCCTCTACGAGCATGATGCTGACGGCGTGTACCCATCCGCGTCGGTGATCAAGATCCCACTGCTCATGACCCTGTACGCCGACGCCGCCGCGGGGCGCCTGTCGCTCGACGACCGGATCGCGGTGGGGGAGCGCATGCCCGGAAGTGGCGTGCTCCGGCACCTCCCGGACGTCGTCGCGGATCTGTCCGTGCGCGATCACGCGATGCTCATGACGATCGTCAGCGACAACACCTCGACCAATCGCCTCATCGAGCGTGTCGGCCTGGGCCGAGTGGCTGAGCGACTGGCCGAGTGGGGCTGCGTGCGAACGCAGCTGCGCCGCAAGATGTTCGACTTCGACGCGGCGAAGCGCGGACTCGACAACGTCGCCTCCGCGCGCGAGATGGCCGGCTTGATGCTGCGCCTGGTGCGCGGGGAGCTCGTGGACCGCGCGACCTCTAATGCGGTGCTGGCCGTCCTCGAGCAGACGCAGGATGACGCGCTCATCCGCCGCTACCTGCCCACGGGCGCGCGGGTGGCGCACAAGACCGGATCGCTGGAAAAGGTGCGCAACGACGCCGCGGTGATCTGGGGCACCGGTCCGGTGGTCGCTGCGGGCTTCGTGAACGGCGTTCCGGACATCCGGCCGGCGCGATCGCTGCTCGGGCTCCTCGGGTGGCTTGCGTATCAGGCTGCGGGCGGAGACGCGAAAGGCCTTCCAATCGAGTGGCCACAGGCGCGATGATGACAGTGATGCGGAAGGCTTCGCGGTCCACCAGCCGCCCAGCGCGCGCACAGCGGGGCTCGCGCGCCCGACGCGCCGCGGTCGCGACGCTAGGACGGCCATCACTCGCGCTGCTCGTTTTGATCGCGGGGCTCCTCCTCGCGAGCGCGTTCGTGGCGATCGAGATCCAGCGGAACGCCCTCGGACGCCAGGCAGACGCGTATCGCGCGGAGATCGCGGCCGCGGACAGCACGCATTCGCAGCTCACGGCCGATGTGGCGAGCAAGCGGACCGACGATTACGTGGTGAACAAGGCCCGGGATTACGGGTACGTGCTGCCGGGCGAGGCGCTCATCGGCGTGCAGCAGGAGGCGACGACGCCTGCGGCCGTTGTTCCGGCTGCGGTGCCGTCGCATGTGCAGAAGTGGATCGCGTTGTTCTTCGGGGGACGCTGAAAACGAGTCCATGTCCTCGCGAAAGTCGTGCGGCACGATGACTCGGACCACGCTAAAATGAGCCTCGCGGGATGGAGCAGCGGTAGCTCGTCGGGCTCATAACCCGAAGGTCGGAAGTTCGAATCTTCCTCCCGCAACAGAGCGCCCGGGCTGTGACCCGGGTGTTTTCTTGTCCGGGTCCTATTGCACCGACATCACGAGTTGGGTACCAATCGAGTGTGCCCTACAGCGACCCTGACAAGCGCCGCGCATACGGCCGCGAGTGGATGCAGCGGAATCCGGAGAAGGCAAGGCAAGCGATGCGTCGCTGGCGGCAGCAACATCCGGAAGAGCATCGTGCGGAACTTCGCGCCTACTACGCGCGTGATCCTCAGCGGAGACAGCGACAGATCGATGCGAGTCCCAATCGAAAGGCAGTCCGCATTGCCATGAAGCACCGTCGGCGGGATCGAGCCGTTGCCGGCGGGCCATCTTTCACCTACCAGGAGTGGCTCGCACTGGTCGCCCAGTACCAGCGATGCTGCGCATATTGCGGTGCCGCGGGCAGCGTGCAGGTTGACCATCGAACGCCACTCTCCCGAGGCGGGACGAATGAGATCGGCAACATTCTCCCCGCATGCGCTCGGTGCAACCTACGCAAGCACACGATGACCGACGCGGAGTTCCGCGCACGTCTCGCTGCGGAAGGCAACGGGCAGTCCCCGTACACTTGACCTCTCCGGCTGGGTAGCTCAGTGGTAGAGCAGTGGACTCATAAGCCATTGGTCGGGGGTCCGAATCCCCCCCCAGCCACTGCGTGAGCAATTCCACGAGATCCATTCGCGCGACCGTCCTCGCATTCGTGCGTGAGCACGACCTCCTGCCCCCCGGCCCACTCGTCGTCGCGGTCTCGGGCGGCGCGGACTCCACCGCGCTCCTCCTGCTCCTCAGCGAGCTCGCACCAAAGCTCGGCCTCGACCTCCACGTCGCGCACTTCGATCACCGCATGCGCCCGCGCGCCTCCGCGAAGGACGCGCAGCGAGTGGCCGACCTCGCGCAGTCGCGCGGCGCGACCATCCGCATCGGCCGCGCCGAGACCGCACCGACGAGCGAGGACGCAGCGCGCGACCTCCGCTACGCGTTCCTGCGCCGCGCCGCGGCCGAGGTCGGTGCGACCCGCATCGCGACCGGTCACACCCGCGATGACCAGGCCGAGACCGTCCTCCTGCATGCGACGCGGGGGGGCGGCCTGGCCGGACTCGCCGGGATGCGGCCGCAGCGCGACGACATCGTCCGTCCGCTCCTGTGCATCGGCCGCGTCGACAGCGAGGCGATCTGCGCCGAGGCGGGGCTCACGCCGCTCGAGGACCCCTCCAACCGCGCCCTGCACCTCGCCCGCAATCGGATCCGCCACCGGGTGCTGCCGGAGCTCGCGCGCATCAACCCGCAGGCCGGTGCCGCGCTCGCGCGCCTCGCGGACGCCGCCGCCGCCGCGTCCGGTGCCGCGCTCCACACCGCCGAGCAGGCCCTCGACGAGGCGACGACGCCCGACGCGCTGGCCCTCGACCGCCTGCACGCAGCGGTCCGGGATGACGCACTCGCCCTGGCCTGGAGCCGGGCGACCGGACGGGCCCTCTCGGCCAAGCACCGGGCGGCGCTCACGGCGCTCGCGTCATCGCGCGACGGGAGCGCGAGCCTCGACCTTCCGGGGGGCCGCGCGGTACGCGAGTACGACTTGCTGCGGATCCAGTTGCCGGCGACGCGCGTGGTCGAGGTGGGGGACCGCACGGATCGGCCGCTGCTCGAAGGCTCGCCGGTCGCGTGGGCGGGGTGGACGATCGGCGTCGGCCTCCGCGCACCCGACGGAGTCGCCCTCCGGGCCCCGGCCCCGCCGGGCGGAGGTCTGATCGTCAGATCGCGCCGCCCGGGAGATCGGATGGCGGGGAATCTTCGTATCAAGGTGCAGGACCTGTTCACCGACGCAAAGGTGCCGGCGCGGGCCCGGGACGCGCACCCCCTGGTCGCGGCGGCGTCCGGCGAGGTCTGGTGGGTGGTCGGCCTGAAACATGCCGATGGAGAGGCAAACGCGGGTCGATGGCTATTCGCGACCCCACCACCCGCACAGATCGAAGCATTGCGGCGTTACACGGGTAACATCGATGGCAGCGAATCGCTGACGGCGGGATAGAGAGGACACGGCAACGAACTTCGATAACCGCATCTTCAAGAACGGCATTCTCACCCTGCTCCTCGTCCTCATGGGCGTCGCGCTCCTGTACGCATACAAGGCCCAGAGTCCGTCCGCCCAGACGGTCACCGTGACCGCGGCGGTCGATGAGATCCAGAGCGGTCAGGTCAGCAAGGTCGCGATCCAGGGCAGCACGGCGACCCTTGAGCTGAAGAACGGTGGCACGAAGCAGACGGTCAGCATCGGGGACAAGAGCGACACGTTCCAGAAGGTGATCTACGACTACAACGCGGCGAGCCCATCGAACAAGGTGGACCTGTCGCTCCCCGCGGATTCGCAGACGGTCGGCATCATCGGCTCGGTCCTGTTGAGCCTGCTGCCGGTGCTGCTGATCGGCGGCTTCTTCGTCTACATGATGCGACAGGCCCAAGGCACGAATAACCAGGCCTTGAGCTTCGGCAAGTCGCGCGCGCGCATGTTCATCGGCAACAAGCCCGCGACGACGTTCGACGACGTCGCGGGCGTCGACGAAGCGAAACAGGAGCTCACCGAGGTGGTGGAGTTCCTCAAGTACCCGGAGAAGTTCTCGACCCTCGGCGCGCGGATCCCGCGCGGCGTGCTGCTCGTGGGCCCGCCCGGTACCGGCAAGACGATGCTCGCGCGCGCGGTGGCCGGTGAGGCCGGCGTGCCGTTCTTCTCGATCTCGGGCTCCGAGTTCGTCGAGATGTTCGTCGGCGTCGGCGCATCTCGCGTCCGCGACCTGTTCGACCAGGCGAAGCGCAACGCGCCGTGCATCGTGTTCATCGACGAGATCGACGCGGTCGGCCGCCAGCGCGGCGCCGGCCTCGGCGGCTCGCACGACGAGCGCGAGCAGACCCTCAACCAGATCCTCGTCGAGATGGACGGCTTCGACACCGGCACCAACGTGATCGTGCTCGCGTCGACGAACCGTCCCGACGTGCTCGACCCGGCGCTGCTGCGGCCAGGCCGCTTCGACCGCCAGGTCGTGCTCGACCGTCCCGACATCAAGGGCCGCAAGGGCATCCTCGACGTGCATGTCCGCGGAAAGCCGCTCGACAAGAGCGTCGACCTGCTCCGGATCGCGCAGATCTCGCCCGGCTTCTCGGGCGCGGACCTCGCGAACGTCGTGAACGAGGCCGCCATCCTCGCCGCCCGCCGGAACCGCAAGGTCATCACCCAGATCGACTTCGAGGAGGCTCTCGAGAAGGTGTCCCTCGGGCCGGAACGGCGCTCGCGGGTCATCTCCGAGAAGGAGAAGAACATCGTCGCGTACCACGAGGCCGGCCACGCGCTCTGCTTCAAGCTGCTCACGAACACGAACCCGGTCCACAAGATCTCGGTCGTGTCGCGAGGCATGGCGATGGGCGTCACCTGGTCGCTCCCGCAGGAGGACCGGTACTTCCGCACGAAGCGTGAGTTCGAGGACGACATCGCGGCGGCGCTCGGCGGCTGGACCGCGGAGCAGCTGCACCTCGGCGGCGACGTCACGACCGGCGCGTCGAACGACATCGAGAAGGCCACCGAAATGGCCCGCCAGATGGTGACGAAGTACGGCATGAGCGAGAAGCTCGGACCGCTGCAGTACGGCAAGACCGACGAGCTCATCTTCCTCGGCCGCCAGATCCAGGAAGAGAAGAACTACTCGGAGGAGACCTCGAAGCTCATCGACAGCGAGGTCCACGAGATCGTGGACCGCGCCCGCCGCCGGGCCTACGAGCTTCTGACCCAGTACCGGAGCCTCCTCGACGCCGTCGTGGCCAAGCTCATCGAGCAGGAGACCCTCAGCTCGGACGAGTTCAACAACCTCGTCGATGGCCAGCTCGGCCAGCCGCCCATTGCCGCCTCCACCGCCGGCGGCGGCACGACGCCCCCGTCCGGCGCGCCCGCCAGCGGGGCTCCCGACACGAAGCGTCGCCCCGAGCCCGGCACGGGCAAAGGACCGGCTCCGGCTCCGACGCCGGCCTAGGTTCTCGCAGGCGGGCCGTGCGTTAGCGGCTGGCGGCCGCCCCGGAGCTCGCTGGTCGCGTGCGTCCGAGACGGTGGCGCGTCCCTGTCGGACCAGACTTCGCTCCGAGACGGCCGCCAGCCGCCATCACCGCGCGCCTCGCATTACTCCAAATCCGACCTCGGCCCTCGCGGACGTGCGCGTGAGGTGTGGCTGGGACGAACCCAGACGGTGATAGGGCTGGCGGCTGTCTCCTGAGCGAAGTCTGGTCCGACAGGGACGCGCCACCGTCTCGGACGCACGCGACCAGCGAGCGAAGGGGATAGCCGCCAGCCCCAACGCACGCTTAGGTCCCCGATACAGAAACGTCACACAGCAACCGAGCGAGGGCATAACGGTCGGCACGCCGGTTGCTTAGTGCAGATGCATGAGTGAGCTGGTGATCGGGATCAGGCAGACCGTGGAGCGTGACGAGCGGCTTCGCACCGCGATGCTCGCTGCGTTCACGCTGGTCCTCGCCGTCGCCTTCATGGTGCTCCTCGTCTCCGACCAGGTGCAGGCCGCCGCTCTCTAGCGCCCGCCCTAGCCTCGGTCCATGCGGCTCTTCATCGCGGTCCCGCTCCCTCGGGAGCTCACCGACCGCGCTGCCGCGCTCCTTCCACCGGCGCTGCCAGCCCTCAAGCCGGTCCGCCCCGAGCTGATGCACATCACGCTCGCCTTCCTCGGATGGACCGCTGACGACCGCCTGCCTGACGTCGTGGCGGCCGCGCGTGCGGCCACGGCGCGGCACCGAGGCTTCGATCTCACCATGGCCGGCGCCGGGCGGTTCCCGGCCTCGGGTCGCCCACGGGTGGTCTGGCTCGGCATCGGTGCCGGCGCGGAGCCGCTCGCGGCGCTGGCCGCCGAGGTCGCGCGGGCCCTCCGCGCGGCGCAGCTGACCTTCGAGGACCGTCCCTTCGCACCCCATCTCACGCTCGCGCGCCTGCGCGTCGAGGCGTCGGCGTCCGAGTGGCGGACGGTCGCCGCGGCGATCGACGGCCTCACCGTGCCGGCGCTTCGGACGCACGTGGATCGGATCGCGGTAGTCGAGAGCGTGCTATCGCCGAAGGGGCCGCGCTACACGGCGCGCGCGGAGCTGCCGCTCGGGTAGGGGCCGGGCTCAGCCCTGGCGCGCGGCGCGCTTGGGGTGGGCGAGCATGAGGCGCTCGCGCGGCCTCCGCCACGCCGGCGGTGCCACCGGATTGCGCTTGCGGAAGTTGTCGAACGCGTAGGTGTCGCAGAGCACCTCCGCCGACGTGCCCCAGCCGTGCGTCAGGTACAGCCACCAGTGGCAGAACTCGTGGAGGTACAGGAACCGGATGACGTCACGGCGGGTGCGGAACGGGACGAGCGGATAGCCCCGCGCCCCGAGGTCGACCATCTCGCGGAACGGGCGGAACGGCTCGGGGACCTGGATGAGCATCTCGGCGGTATCCCAGAACGTGAATGCGACAAGGTGCGGTCGGGTGCGGTACCGGAGGGGCTTCACCGTGACCGTGTATCCGGTCGCGGTCGGCAGTCCGCGGAGGACGGCCCGGATCTCGGCGGCGGTGTGCGTTGGCAGGGTCGACCGCACGGCCATGGGCCCCAGCGGGCGCCCTGGTCCTTCGGTGACTCTCTGCGCGGCCATACGTAAATCGTAGGGAGCACGCCGCCTGCCCATCTGTGCCTGTCTGTTCGGCGCTGGCTTGCCGGACCGTCGCGAGCCGCCGTAGGATGAGAGCAACGTCGTTCGAGCGGGGACGAGTAGCCCTCGCAGGCCGTGTAGCGAACCGGGACAGGTGTAAGCCGGGACGGGCGTGCGGAGGCGAATGGATCCCGCGAGACGCCGCGGTGAACGGAGCCTCGAAGGCCCCCACTAGCTGCGGCCGGTGGCCCGCCGTTATCGCCGGGCGCTGCGTGATCGCGCAGGCTGAGGGCTTGCTCTCACTTTTGGGAGCGGCCGAGATCGGGTGGCACCACGACCCTCGTCCCGAGATGGGAGCGAGGGTCTTTGTTTTCCAAGGACCGAAGGAGCGGACGTGGCGAGCGTCGCGGCGGCGGTCATCCGGCTCGAGCCGGTCATACGTGAGCGCATGGCCGACCTCGAGACGCCGGTCTCCGCGTTCGCGAAGCTGCGCCGGCTTGGCGGCGCGTTCCTACTCGAGAGCGCCGAGGGCGGGGAACGGATGGGTCGCTACTCGTTCATCGGCGTCGCGCCACGCGAGGTCATCGTGTGCCGGGACGCCGATCCGATCCCCGCGCTGCGCGCCGCGATGGCCCGCTACGAGCGCCGTACGGTCGAGGGACTGCCGCGGTTCTCGGGCGGCGCGGTCGGCTACGTGAGCTACGAGGCTGCGCGGCACTTCGAGCGTCTGCCGTTCGCTGCGCGCGATCCGGATCATCTCCCTGACGCGGTCTTCGGGATCTACGACACCGTCGTCGCGTTCGACCACCTGCGTCACACGATGCTGCTCATCGCGCACGCCGCGGATGGGGACCGAGCGGAGGCCGCCCGGCGGCTCGACGAGCTCGACGGGCTGCTCGACGCGCCGCTCGTGCTGCCGGGACCCGCGCCTATCGAACGCACGATGCGCGCGAACATGACTTCCGCGGGGTACGAGTCGCTGGTGCGGCGCGCCCGTGCGCTCATCGCCGAGGGCGATTGCATCCAGATCGTGCTTTCGCAGCGCTTCGACATCCGCCCCGCTCCCGAGCCGCTCGCGCTCTACCGCGCCCTTCGTCACGTGAATCCGTCCCCGTACATGTTCCTGCTCGAGACGGACGGCGCGACGCTCGTCGGTGCGTCGCCGGAGCCGTTCGTCCGCGTCGACGGACGAACCGTGGTCATGCATCCGATCGCCGGCACTCGGCGGCGGGGTGCGGACGCCGCGGCCGACGCGGCGAACGAGGCCGAGCTCCGAGCATCGGAGAAGGAGTGCGCGGAGCACGTCATGCTCGTCGACCTGGGCCGCAACGATGTCGGTCGCGTGTCCGCACCGGGTACCGTCCGCGTGCCGGAGCTCATGCGCGTGGATCGGTTCTCGCACGTCATGCATCTGACCTCGGTGGTGGAGGGCACGTTGCGGGAGGGCATCGACGCGCTCGGTGCGTTCCAGGCGTGCTTCCCGGCCGGCACGGTCTCCGGCGCTCCGAAGATCCGGGCGATGGAGCGCATCGCGGAGCTCGAGAGCGATCGCCGGGGCACGTACGCGGGCGCCGTCGGCTACCTTGGCTTCGACGGCTCGCTCGACACGTGCATCGCGATCCGCACGGCGCTGATCGCTGACGGCGTGTGCCGCATCCAGGCGGGTGCGGGCATCGTGGCGGACTCGGAGCCGCAGGCCGAGGAGGCTGAGACGCGGGCGAAGGCCGGCGCGCTGCTGCGGGCCATCGAGCTGGTCGATGGACGTCCGGTGCGCCGGTGACGCGGGTGCTCATCGTGGACAACTACGACTCGTTCACGTTCAACCTCGCCCAGGCCATGAGCGCGCTCGAGGCAGAGGTCACTGTGTTGCGCGCCGATGATCCCGCCCTCGAGGCCGCGTTCGACGCTCGGCCCGATCGGCTCCTCATCTCGCCGGGTCCCGGGCGGCCCGAGGCGGCCGGCCGCTCGCCGGAGCTGGTGCGCGACGCGCCGGAGCGGGGCATCCCCACGCTCGGCGTGTGCCTCGGCCTGCAGTGCGCCGCGGTCGCGTTCGGCGCGTCGGTCATCCGCGCGCCCGCGCCGCGGCACGGCAAGACGTCGCCGGTGCGGCATGACGGGCGCGGCGTGTTCACGGGTATCCCGGATCCGACCGTGGCAACGCGCTATCACTCCCTGATGGTCGATCCGGCGACCCTTCCGGCGGATCTCGAGGTGAGCGCGCGCAGCGACGACGACGTCGTGATGGGCCTGCGGCACCGCACCCTGCCGCTGGAGGCCGTGCAGTTCCATCCCGAGTCCATCCTGTCCGCGGACGGCGTGGCGATGCTGCGGAACTTCCTCGAGGGTGTGCGCTGATGGACGCGAAAGAAGCCGTGATGGCCGTCGCCGCCGGCGGCACGCTCACCAGGGCCGACGCCGAGACCGCGATGGCGAGCGTGATGGCCGGCGAGGCCACCGCGGCGCAGCTCGGCGCTTTGCTGGCCGCGCTCGCGGTGCGCGGCGAGACGGTCGATGAGATCGCGGGCTTCGCCGCGGGCCTGCGGGCCGCGGCCGTTCCGGTCGTCATCGCGCCGGGCGCGATCGATACGTGCGGCACCGGCGGCGATCGCTCGCACAGCTTCAACATCTCGACGGTGTCCGCCATCGTCGCGGCCGCGGCCGGCGCTCGCGTGGCCAAGCATGGGAATCGGGCGGCTTCGAGCGCGTGCGGCAGCGCCGACGTGCTTGAGGCCCTCGGGGTGAAGATCGATCTCGGCCCGGAGTCGGTCGCGACGTGCATCGAGGAGGTCGGCGTCGGCTTCATGTTCGCGCCGCGGTTCCACCCGGCCATGCGGCACGCCGGACCGGTGCGGCGCGAGATCGGGATCCGCACGATCTTCAACGTGCTCGGGCCGCTCGCGAACCCCGCCGGTGTCCGGCGCCAGCTTCTCGGTGTTCCGTCCGCCGCGCTGGGCGAGCGCATGGTCCAGGTCCTGCGCGAGCTCGGCGCGGAGCGCGCCCTCGTGGTGCATAGCATGGACGGCCTCGACGAGATCAGCCCGAGCGGGCCGACCCGCACGTGGGAGCTATGTCCCAACGGAACGATCAGGGACGGCGAGCTCACGCCCGAGAGCCTGGGCCTCGAGCGCTCCGCGCGCGAGTCCGTGCGCGGCGGCGACAGCGCAACGAACGCGCGCATCGCGCTCGCCGTGTTGCGCGGCGATGTGGGCGGACCGCGGACCGCGGTGCTGCTCAATGCGGGTGCGGCGCTGTACGTCGCCGGGCTGGCGCCGGACCCGCGCGGGGGCGTCGCGCTCGCGGCGGCGGCGATCGACAGCGGTACGGCGTCCGCCACCCTCGGTCGTTGGGTCGCGCGCAGCGCGGTGCTGTCCTGATGGACTTCCTCGAGACCGTGTCCGCCGAGCGCATGGCCGATGCTCACGCCGCGCGTCGCGACGAACGGTCGCCCCGACGATCGGGCCGCCCGCGGCCGGCGTTCGCCGACGCGATCCGCGCGGAGCGCGCCGCGGGACGCATCGCGGTCATCGCGGAGGTCAAGCGCCGCTCGCCCGCGCTCGGTCCGCTCGCAACCGACGCCGATGCGGTCGGCCTCGCGCTCGCGTACGCACGCGCCGGCGCCTGCGCCATCTCGGTGCTCACCGAGCCGCGGCACTGGGGCGGCTCGGTCGCCGACCTGGCGGCCGTCGCGGCCGTGGTCGATGTCCCGGTGCTCTACAAGGATGTGGTCGTCGACGAGTGGCAGATCGCGGAAGCCGAGGCCGCGGGCGCGTCGGCGGTGCTGCTCATCGCCGAGGCGCTCGACGATGCGACCCTCGCGACGTTCGTGCGCAGGGCGGGGGAGCTGGGGCTCACCGCTGTCGTCGAGGCGCACGAACATGCGGCCTTCACCCGCGCGGTCGCGTGCGGCGCCCCGGTCGTCGGCGTGAACGCGCGCGACCTGCGCCAGCCGGGAGCGCTCGATCGTGGCCGCATCGCCGCTTTGGAGGGGCTGGTCAGTCCGGAGCAGCTCCTCATCGCGGAGTCGGGTATCCGCTCGGGCGCCGATGTCGCGGCGCTTCCGGCCCGGGTCGACGCGGTGCTCGTCGGTACCGCCCTCATGACCGCGAGCGACCCGGGCGCGGTCGTTCGCTCCCTCATGGCCGTACGGAGGTGAACGGCCGCTTCGGCGAGTTCGGCGGCCAGTACATCCCCGAGACCCTGATGCCAGCCGTCGCGGAGCTCGAGGAGGCGTACCTCGCCGCGCGGGCCGACCCGGCGTTCGAGGTCGAGCTCGGCGCCCTGCTGCGCGACTGGGTCGGCCGGCCCACACCGCTCACCGACGCCACGCGCCTCGCGGCCGCCGTGGGCCTGCGCCGGGTGCTCCTCAAGCGCGAGGATCTCGCGCACACCGGGGCGCACAAGATCAACAGCGCCGTCGGTCAGGCGCTCCTCGCGAAGCGCATGGGCAAGCACCGCATCGTCGCCGAGACCGGCGCGGGCCAGCACGGTGTCGCCTCGGCAGCGGCATGCGCGCTCCTTGGGCTCGAGTGCATCGTGTACATGGGCACCGAGGACATGCGCCGGCAGGCCCCCAACGTGTTCCGGATGCAGCTGCTCGGCGCCGAGGTGCGCGGGGTCGAGAGCGGGACGCGCACGCTGAAGGACGCGGTCAACGAGGCCATCCGGGATTGGGTGACGAACGTCCGATCCACGTACTACCTGCTCGGCTCGGCCATCGGCCCGCATCCGTATCCGACGATGGTCCGCGACTTCCAGTCGGTCATCGGCCGCGAGGCCCGCGCGCAGGCGCAGGCGCTCGGCCGTCTGCCGGATGTGGTGGTGGCGTGCGTCGGCGGCGGCTCCAACGCCATCGGCATGTTCGCCGCCTTCATCGCCGATGCGAACGTCAGGCTCCGGGGCGTCGAGGCCGGCGGGCGCGGCATCGAGACCGGCGCGCACGCCGCGTCCATCGTCGGTGGGTCCGCCGGCGTCCTGCACGGCACCCGGTCGATGGTGCTGCAGGACGATGCCGGTCAGATCCTGGGCACCCACTCCATCTCGGCGGGCCTCGACTATCCCGGGGTGGGGCCCGAGCACGCCGACCTCGCGGCGCGTGGGCGGGCCGAGTACGTCGCCCGCACCGATGCCGAGGCGCTGGACGGATTCGCGCTGCTCTCGCGCACCGAAGGGATCATCCCGGCCCTCGAGCCGGCCCACGCGATCGCCGATCTCTCATTCATTCGCGAGGCCTACGGGGCCGACCAGGAGGTGCTCGCGTGCCTCTCCGGCCGCGGCGACAAGGACCTCGAGACGGTCATGGGCGCACGGTGAGTGTCGTCGCGGCCACCGGGGTCGAGCGGATCGCGCGCGCGTTCGCGCGGGCGACGGCCGAGCGGCGCCTCGCGATCGTCATCTACCTCACCGTTGGCTACCCCGACCGCGCCTCGACCGCGGCCCTCCTTCGCGCCGCGCTGGACGGCGGCGCCGACGTCCTCGAGCTCGGCGTGCCGTTCAGCGACCCGCTCGCGGATGGCGCGACCGTGCAGCGCGCGAGCGAGGTCGCGCTCGGCAACGGCGTGACCCTCGCCGACTGCATCGCGGAGGCGAACGCGGTGGTGGCCGAACGCGACGCGGCGGTCATGCTCATGGGCTACACGAACCCGTTCCTGCGGTACGGCCTCGGTCGCTTCGCGGCGGACGCGCGCGACGCCGGCGCCGCGGGCGTCATCGTCCCGGATCTGCCCGCCGAGGAGTCGGCCCCGTTCGATGCGGCGCTCGATGGCGCCGGCCTCGTCCGGATCGACATGTACGCGCCGACCACGCCGGACGCGCGCCTGGCCCGGCTGCTCCCGCGGTCGCGTGGATTCGTCTACTGCGTCTCGCTCACGGGTGTGACCGGCGCGCGGCGCGCGCTCGGATCCGACGTCGAGGCATTTGTGCGACGGGTGCGCGCGCGCACCGCGCTGCCGATCGCCCTCGGGTTCGGGATCAGCGAGCCGGCGCACGTCGCGGCGCTGCGTGGTGTAGTGGACGGCGTCGCCGTCGGCAGCGCGGCCATCGATGCCCTGACTGCCGCGACCGACAAGCCCGGCGCGTTGCGCGCGTTCGTGCGCGGGCTCGCCGAGGCAGGGAGGTCCTGATGGCGACGCGGGGCATCCGCGGTGCGACCACCGTCGAGCGGAACGACCGCGACGACATCCTTCGTGCGACGCGCGAGCTGCTCGAGATCGTCGTGCGACTGAACGGGCTGCGCGCGGAGGATGTCGCGTACGCGTGGTTCACGGTCACAGCCGATCTCGACGCAGAATTTCCGGCGTTCGCCGCGCGCGACATCGGCTGGACCGAGGTACCGCTCATGTGCGGTCGGGAGATCCCCGTGCCCGGTTCGCTGCCGCGGTGCATCCGGCTGCTCATCGAATGGAACACCTCGAAGCCCCAGCGCGAGGTGCGGCACGCATTCCTGCATCGGGCCAAGGAGCTCCGGCCCGCGTGGGCCGTGGAGGTCTGACGTGCTGGTCGTGATGAAGCGCGATGCGACGACCGCCGAGATCGACGGAGTCATCGCGCGCATCGGAGAGCTCGGCTTGAGCGCGATCCCGCTCCCCGGCGCCGAACGGACGGCCATCGGGACCTTCGGCGTCGCCGCCCGCGAGTACGCCGACCAGCTCGAGTCGCTGCCTGGTGTCGCGGAGATCGTGCTGGTCAGCCGGCCGTTCAAGCTGAGCTCGCGCGAGGTGCATCCGGCCGACTCGGTGGTGCGCATCGGCGGCGTGCCCATCGGCAACGGCCAGCCGCTCGCGGTCCTCGCCGGCCCGTGCTCGGTGGAGTCGCGCGACCAGACGCTCGCGACCGCGCGCGCGGTCCAACGGGCCGGCGCGTCGCTCATGCGCGGCGGTGCGTACAAGCCGAGCACGTCGCCGTACAGCTTCCGCGGCCTCGGTGCCGCCGGCCTCGAGCTGCTCAGCGAGGCCCGCGCGGCCACGGGCCTGCCGATCGTGACGGAGGTCCTGACGCCGGCGGATGTCGAGCTCGTCGCGTCGCACGCCGACTGCCTCCAGATCGGCGCGCGGAACATGCAGAACTTCTCGCTCCTCGACGCGTGCGGCGAGCAGTCGAAGCCCGTCCTACTGAAGCGCGGGATGTCCGCGACCGTGGAGGAGCTCCTGCTCTCTGCCGAATACATCCTGGCGAAGGGCAACCCGAACGTGATCCTCTGCGAGCGCGGCATCCGGACCTTCGAGAAGTACACCCGGAACACCTTCGACATCAACGCCATCCCGCTGCTGAAGAAGCTGTCGCATCTGCCGGTCATCGCTGATCCGTCGCACGGCACCGGCAAGTGGTACCTCGTGACGCCGGTCGCGCTCGCGGCCGTGGCGGCAGGCGCCGACGGCCTCCTCATCGAGGTGCACCCGTCGCCGGACCACGCGTTGAAGGACGGCTTTCAATCGCTCACCTTCGACAACTTCGAACGGCTCATGGCCATGCTTCCGGCCGTCGCGGCCGCGGTGGGCCGCCCCGTCGCGGCGCCCGCCTGATGCGTGTCGGCATCGCCGGCTGCGGCCTCATCGGCGGGTCGATGGCCCTCGCCCTCCGCGGTGCACACGACGTCCGCGCGTTCGACCCCGCGGGCACCGGGGACATCGCCGGGACCGCCCGCCTCGAGGATCTGCTCGCGGCGGACATCGTCGTGGTCGCGACGCCGCTGAATCAGATCGTGCCCACGCTCCGGGCCCTCGCCACGCACGCGACCGCCACGGTCCTCATGGACGTCGGCAGCCTCAAGCGCGAGGTGGCCGCGTTCGCGGACTCGGCGCCCGCGGGCGCGAGCATCGTCGGAGGCCATCCGATGGCCGGAGCCACGGAGCACGGCTTCGAGGCCGCGCGAGCGGACCTGTTCCGGGATCGACCGTTCTTCCTGGTGCCCACGGCGCGGGCGGATGAGCGGGCGATGGCGCTCGCCGGAGATCTCGTGCGCGCGGTCGGCGGGGTCGTCACGGTCGTGTCCGCGCCGGAGCACGATCGCATCGTCGCGACGCTCTCGGGCCTGCCGCTCGCGGTCGCTACCGCGCTCGCACGCGTCGGCGCGGACGTGAGCGCGTTCGCCGGCCCTGGCTTCCAGGACGCGACGCGCCTCGCGCGCACGTCCCCTGAGCTCGCGGATGCGGTGCTGCGCGGGAACGCGGTCGAGGTCCGCGCTGCGCTCGGCAAGCTGCGCGTCGCGCTCGATGAGATCGAGCGGGAGCTCGACTAGTCCCATATCTCCTTGTCAAGCGATAGGCGGCTCTGGGGTGAAGTCGTGTCCGCCGCGCCAGATGCCCCAGACGATCGCGAGCGACTTCTTCATGCAGTGGCCGAGAGCGTTCATCTTCG
>JALZAB010000165.1 GCA_030948585.1 Chloroflexota bacterium | reverse complement strand
TACAGCTCGGCCGGCCATCGGTACGCGGGTATCCAGATGCGAGCCGGCACCGCGATGCGCGCTCCACTCGCTGGGACGGTCGAGGTCAGGCTCTACCAGTACATCGGCAACGAGGTCCGGGTCGGCTCCAATGTGGCCTCAGTGCCGTTCTTCGCCTACGTGACGGTGGTCACGCCCGACCGGCGGTTGACCTTCCGGCCTGGTGCGCTCGGCGTCGACACCGAGGTGCTCGTCCAGGACGGCCAGCGCGTCGCCGTCGGTGACCCGTTGTTCCGGGCTACCGGACCGGGCCGGTCCTCGTGGGCGACGTTCTACGACCCGACGATCCCGTTCCAGGTGGTCGTGTCCCTCAATCTCGTCCCGAGCGGCCTCGACGGCGATCCGCTCATCGACTACCTCGCCGACTAGGGCGAGCTGGCGGCGCTACCGGGAGGAGCTGGAGGAGGAACTCGAGGTGCGGTCGCTCGGCTTCTTCTTCTTGACGTCAGGGTTCTTCGCGCGTCGTTTCGCGTTCTTGAGACGGGCTCGTGATCCGGTACGTCGCGACATCGTGACTCCTTTCGCCTGGATGTACTAAGGATGCGCTCTGCGGCCGCGTATTGCCAGAACGCTAGGCCGCCCGCGCCCGACGCCGAGCCACCCAGCGCGTGAGCTCGCCCACGTCCATGTAGTTCAGGATCTGCTCACGTTTAAGGCCCGCGCGGATGGCCGCGCCGACCCCGATCCAGATGACGTACAGCTCGCTCGGCGTGTGCGCATCGGTGCCGATCGAGATCCGGCAGCCGGTCTCCGCCGCGTGACGCAGGAGCTCGATGTTGAGGTCCTGCCGATCAGGATACGCATCGATCTCGAGGGCCTTGTCGAGCTCCGTCGCGCGCTCGACCACGCGGCGCCAGTCGGCAGTGAGGCCCATGCGGAAGTTCCAGATCCGACCGCGCGGGTGCGCGTGGATGTCGACGGTCGGATTCGCGAGCGCCTTGAAGTAGCGCTCGGTCTGGTCCTCCTTCTTCCGCAGCTGACCGTGGAATGCGCCGAGCACGATGTCGCGATCGGCGAGGAACCGCTCGTCCATATCGCCGGCCCCGTCGGGCGAGACGTTCATCTCGATACCCCGCAGGACCCGCAAGGTCTTGCCCGCGCCGGCGAGCGCCGCGTTCGTCGCGGCAATCTCCTGGTCCTGCTTCGCGAAGCCACCCTCGTCCATGCCCTTCGCGATCCTCAGCTGCTGCGAGTGATCGGTGAGCGCCATGTACTCATGGCCGAGCTGCTCGCAGCCCTCCACCATCTCCTCGACCGTTCCACCGCCATCGGTGTACGTCGTGTGCATCTGCAGGTCGCCGCGCAACCCGGTCTCCCACTCGGGGTGCTGCGCCACGATCTCGCGCGCCTCGGCGTAGCTGATGAATCCTGTCCGCAGCGGCGGGGCCTCGGGAACGTCGGGTGGCTCGCGCAGCCAGTCGTGGACCTGCCGGCCCACGAACGGCCCGACGGCCACGAGCTCGGTCAGGGAACGACCCTCGGCGACAAGGTCGGCCGCCTCGACCGGCCACATCAAGGCCCGCCGCGCGGCGCGGCGGAACGCGCGCTGCTTGTTGCCCTCGGTCGCCTCCGACGCGCGGGCGAGCAGTTCCGCGAGCTGGCTGTTGCGAAGTGGGCGGCTGATGCTGGGGCTCGAGCAGGGCTCGTGCCTCCGCGCGCGGCGGTCAGTTCCCGACGAGGGCGAGCATGGCCGGGAGGAGCGGCAGGTCGGCCGGCTTGCGCAGTGCCGCGACGAAGCCGGTGACCTCGGCCGGCCGGACGAACCGGTGCGCCGAGACGACGAGCACCGGGATATCGGCCATCGTCGCATCGGCCTTCATCGCGCGGAGGATCTGGTAGCCGTCCATGCCGGGCAGATCGAGGTCGAGGATGACCAGGTCCGGCTGCGGCTCCATGAGCTGCAGCCCCTCAAGGCCGTCGGCCGCGAGCACCGGGTCGTGCCCTTCGTCCCGCAGCATGCGCGAGTACATCTCGCGCGTATCCGCGTCGTCCTCGATCGCCAGGATGCGCAGGGGCGTTCTCCTCGCCGTGGATATGTAAGCGGCGACGCAACTGTACATGTCGGCGACCGAGCGACCGCCACCTATCCTCTCGGGCGGGGCCTTAGCTCAGCGGTTAGAGCGGCTGCTTTACACGCAGCGGGTCGGAGGTTCGAATCCCCCAGGCCCCACCGAGGCCTAGTTGGAGGTACCGGTGTCCGACCTGCCGGCGTGGCTCACCGCGACCCTCGCGTCCGACGCGGCCCAGGGCCGCGGGGTCGTGGCCCCCGGGCTACGCCCGCTCGATCCCGCGTGGCGCATCGCCGCGCCGGCGTTCGTGGTGGAGGCGAGCCGGGATGACAACCAGGCCGTGGTGACTGCCTTGGCCGCGGCGCCGAGCGGCGTCGTGCTCGTCGTGACCGGCCACGCGGCCTCGCGCACGGCCACTATTGGCGACATCATGGCGACGGACCTGTTGGCCCACGGCGTCACCTGCCTCATCACCGACGGCCTCGTGCGTGACGCATCGGAGATCCGCAGGCTCGGATTCCCGGTGTGGTGCCGTGGCACCACGCCGACCGCGCCGAACAAGGCCGTGCCCGGCCGCGTCGGTGGGGCCATCGAGCTCGGCGGCGCGACCGTGCGTGACGGCGACATCGTCATCGCGGACGATGACGGGATCGTGGTGTGGCCACGGGAGCACGTGGCGGAGCTCATCGCGAGGGCGGATGCGCGGCGCAGGTCCGACGAAGAACGGCTGGCGAAGATCCGTCGCGCTAGCTGACCACCATCCAGGGCATCGCCGGCAGGGGGAACAGCCGGACGTTGCGGCCGGCGAGAATGAGCGCGTCGGCGATGCCTTCCAGGCGCCCGAGCTGCGTCGCGAAATAATCGAGACGCTCGGCGCCGCGCGCATCGAGATCCGCCTGCTCGCTTCCGCGCCGGGCGATGAGCTGCCACAGCTCGAAGTAGTCGCGGGACAGATCGTCGGCATGGACCGTGAGCTGGGCCTCGTAGCGGCAACGGGCCAGCCGCACGCTCGCGGTCTCGAACGTCGTCAGCCGGCCGAGGGACGCGAGGAAGTCCGCGCGCAGCCGGATCGCCTCGTCACTGCCTGCGAGCGCGCGAGAGCGCCGATACACGCGGCCCCGAGCCTTCGCCTGCACGGAGAGCTCGCGGTGGCGCTCATCGATGCGCTGGCGAAAGCGCTCGCTGCGCACCGCGGTGGTGGTCCAGACGACGGGTGCTCGAGGTGGCATCTCCATGCGATTATCCTGCCGCTCGACGCGTGGACAAGACTGTTCATGACCGCCCGAACGTGCGAAAATGAATGAGCCCGACCTCGCGCGCTCGCTCCTCCGGTCCGCCCGGACCATCGCCGTCGTCGGTTACTCAGCCAAGCCCGATCGCCCGAGCAATTCCGTGTCCGCGTACCTGCGGCGCCAGGGCTACCGGATTATCCCCGTCAATCCGCAGCTCCGCGGCGCGCCCGTTGACGGCGAGCCGTCGTACGACCGCCTCGTGGACATCCCCCCAACGGTGCGCATCGACTTCGTGGACGTGTTCCGCCGCGGCGAACTGCTCGATGCCGTCGTCGACGACGCGCTGGCCCGCGGGCTCGATACCATCTGGTTCCAGCTCGACCTCGGCAATATCGACGCCGCCCGGCGAGCGGAGGACAAAGGCATGCGCGTCGTGTGGGATCAGTGCACGGCCATCGAGCATCGCCGGCTCGGTGGCCCCGAAAGCGACTAGCTGAGCGAGCCGGTCACCAGCGCGACCGCGGCGTTAGTGCCACTTCCTTCGTAACGTCCTCGCCCGCGACGACGCGCGACCAGAACGGATCGAGCTCGAAGCGCGCGTTCGCCACGCGCAGGGTCGCGATGAGCGCTCCGAGATCGCTCAGCCGGTACGGCTTCGTGTTCACCTTCACGGTCGCGGAGCGGCCCCGGGCCACGAAATGCGGGGCCGAGACGCCGGAGTGCGCTCCGGGGTAGCGCTTCGCATCGATGCGCTGCAGCGACCCCACCGGCACCTGCTCGCGGTGCGCCCCGAAGAATGTGCGGTACACCAGCTCGTCCTTTTCGACGCGCAGCTCGGTGAAGTACGCGTAGTTCACGACGATGAGGGCGTTGAGGGCGAGCAGGCCGATGCCGATCGCGGTCATGATCCCGTCCTTGCCGGCCGCTCCGAACACGAGCACCGACAGCCCGGCCAGCGGGAACAGCGTGTACGACGGCCAGAGGAGCAGCAGGTTCGGGCGGACCGCGGTCACGGGCGGAGTTTAGGTCTCGAGCTCCGCGACCGGCGCGATCGCGAGCCGGCGATCCACCTCCGCGAGCGAGGCGCGGACCGGTCGAGCCTCGCCCGCGCGCGCATCGTCATCGATCAGGCGGTCTGGATCCCCGAGCTCGGCGAGGCGGGCGGTGTAGAAGTCGTGCAGGGCGCGTAGCGACTCACGGATGGGCAGCGCGCGGTAGGTGACCCCTGCCGTGTCGCAGGCGATCCGGTACTCGAGCTCAGTCGGCCGGTAGCACGAGCGGCACACGAAGATCCGCGTCTCGATGCCGTTCGCGAGAACGCGGGTCGGATGCGCGTCCGCCGCGATGTCCTCGGCCCGGCAGCGGGGGCAGCGGGTGACGCGCATCGTGCGATTGTGGCTGGCATGGACCCTGCTTCGCTCACATGCTGATGGAACGATCGACGGATACGCGGGCCGAGGCTGCGGCGGTGGCCGAGGAACGGGCCGACGAAGCGGCGCCGGTCTCGCCGTTCAAGGCGACGTTCGGCAAGGTGGCAAGGCGGGTCTCGGATGCGATGGGCTCCGTCTGGGCCTTCAGCGCCGCTCTCCTTCTGATCCTCGCATGGATCGTGACGGGTCCGATCTTCGGCTTCTCGGACACCTGGCAGCTCGTCATCAACACCGCCACCACGATCGTCACCTTCCTCATGGTCTTTCTCATCCAGAACACCCAGAACCGCGATGCGAAGGCCACCGAGCTGAAGCTCGACGAGCTCATTCGGGCCATCGCCGACGCCCGCAACGACGTGATCGGGGCGGAGTCCGAGCCCGAAGAGGTGCTCGAGCGCAAGAAGCGCGAGATCGAGGCGGAGAAGCACAAGCCGTCTGGACCATCGGCTGCCCAGAGCGGTGGTGCGACGCGCAATGGGGCTCCGCGCGACGGGGAGCCCGCTCCACAGCGATAGGGTCGCCGCCTCGCGCGCAGGGGTCGGTTGACCCCCTTGTCATGACCCCGATGATCGGGCATATGCATGTCGTGACGAACGGTCAGGGCAAGGGCTGGGCAAAGGGTCGCAGTGCCACGAACGATCAGCGGGTCGCGCGCGCCGCCGCTGCGCACCGGGGACTGCAATACGTGGCCCGAGTCTCGCCGGAGCAGGACCGCCGACGC
>JALZAB010000163.1 GCA_030948585.1 Chloroflexota bacterium | reverse complement strand
CGCGCTGCGGGTCTGGCTCAGCTGATCGATCGTCAACGCGACGCCGCCCTCGCGCACGAGCCGGGGACCGCTGCAGCGGGCGCGGATCAGGTACGCGATCGCCGCGACGAGCCGCTCGCGTGCCGAGTCGGCGGCGCGGCTCGCGGTCCGCAGGCCAGCCCCATGTTGCTCGATGACGCTGCAGACCATCTCCGTGAACAGGACGCTCTTGTCGCCGAAGTAGTAGTAGAGGGTGGGTTTCGTTACCGCAGCGTCGCGGGCGATGTCGTCGAGCGATACGCCGTGTACCCCGCGCTCGCTCCACAGCCGGTCCGCGGCCTGGAGCAGGCGCTCGCGGGTGGATCCCGGACCTCGGCGACGCTCGGAGGGCCGTTTGGCGGACACCGCATCGAGTCTACCGACCGGTAGGTAGTCGGCCGAACGTCCGCGCCCGCAGCGCAGCGTCGCGAGACCGTAAATGGAATCGCAGCTGCGACCGCGCCTGGCATTGCAGATGGACCACTGCCAGATCGACCCCGCCACCACTGCAAAAGGCACCGCCGTCGCGGGGCCCGAACCACGGCCCAAACGGCGTGCGCCGTCGGCGCGATCGCCGCGACACGGCAGCAAGCTGCCGTTCTTTTCGCCCACACTTACGCCGTGAAGCGCGAGCTCGGGTTCTGGTCGGGGCAGGCGGACGTCGCTCCGATCGCGCTCTTCCGCGTCATCTACGGCGTGCTCGCGGTGAACTGGTTCTGGCAGCTCCTGCCGAATCTCGCGCAGTTCTTCTCGGACGAGGGCATGCTCCCGCGGGCGAGCCAGGTGACCTTCTTCGGGGCCCAGTTCACGCTGTTGAACGCGGCAGGCGCGACCTGGCAGGTCGGGATCTTCTGGGCGCTCGCTCTTGTCGCCGCCGTAGCGCTGGCTATCGGCTTTCACACCCGCACGGCGGCTGTCGCCACTTTCATCGCGCTCGCGAGCTTCTCATTGCGCAATCCGCTGATGGGCGATGGCAGCGATCAGGTCTTCCGCGTGAGCGCCTTTTGGCTCGCGTTCACCGCGGCGGGCGATCGGTGGTCCGTCGACGCGTGGCTCCGCGCGCAGCGCGGCGATCCTCCGAGCGGGCTGGGTTGGGCCCTCCCCATCCGGCTCCTCGAGCTGCAATTCGCGTGGATTTATCTTGCGACCGGCCTCGAGAAGATGGGCGGCGGGCTTTGGCGCGACGGCCTCGCGGTGTACTACTCGCTTCAGCTCGAGCACACTTTCGCGCGCCCGTGGGATGCGCCCGTCGCCCGCTTGGTCGACCTGACGCGCGTCGCGACAAATCTGACGCTCGTCACTGAGCTCGCGTTCCTGCCCCTCGCGTTCGCCCCCTATCTGCGACGCCTCGGGCGACTCGTCGCGGTGCTCATGGCGAGCGGCCTGCATCTTTCGATCGCCCTATTCATGAACGTCGGGAACTTCCCGCTGGTGATGCTCGCGGGGCTGATCCTGTTCCTGCCAGCGTCATGGGTACGAGCGGTCGCGGCGAGGCTGCGGCTGCCCGCCGCGTTCGCGCCGCGGCTGCGGGTGCCCGCGGGGTTGCGTATGGGGCTCGGACCCCCGGCGGGGGCGCGTCCGAACATCGTCGGGGCCTGGTCCCGTCTTTTGCCAGGTCTGGCGTCTATCGCCCTCGCAGTGCTCGCGCTCGCGGTCTTCTCGACGTCGCTCCCGGGGTACATCGCCGTGCCCAGACCCGCTCCGGTCGACGACGTGCTGCGATACGCGAACCTCATGCAGAAATGGAACATGTTCGCGCCTAATCCGGTGACGGCCGACGGATGGATGCGCATCCCGGCCGTCCTCGCGGACGGCACGCAGCTCGATCTCGCGACCGGCGGCCCGCCGAGTGACGCGCCGCTCTTCGCGGACCCGCTGTACAGCCGGTGGACCAAGGTGACCGAGTGGATCGCGTCACCGGACGGGGTGCCCTACCGACAGGAGTATTCGCGGATGTACTGCCGGCTGCGCAATCTCCACCTCCAGCCTGGCCAGTCGCCGATCCTGAGCTTCGATCTCGTCTACTACGAGCGGCAGATCCCACCCCCCGGCGGCGACCAGGTGCCGGTGCGCTCGATCCTGCTGAACTCTCACCACTGCTGACGAAGATCACGACCGCGTAACGCGCGAGGCAAGGGACGGCGGTCGCGGGAGCGGCCACCCCACCGTTGACACTCTTGCATCGAACTGTCATCCGGGCGTTACCAGTCGTCATCATTTCGGAGAGCGGGTTGCTTTGGCGTTTGGCCAACACGCCCGGCCACCGGGCAGAAAGGCCAAGGACGACGACATGCGCAAGGTTTCGCTGAGCGGACAGATGGGCCGCGCGGCAGCCGGGCTGATCGCAACGCTCGTGCTGTCACTCTTCACGTTCGGGGGGCAGGCCGCCGCCTGGGGCGCGCCGACCCTCAACGCCGGATGCGCACCCGACAACAGTCACTACGCCTGGACCATCACGTTGCCGACCGAAAGCAACTACAAGATCGATGAGAGCTGGAACAGCTCGTTCTCCGGCGCGACGACCACGGACTTCGGCACCGCCGGAACGCACAGCTTCACCACGGCTCGCAGCGGCACAAACACAAAGCTGTACGTGCGCTGGACGAGTGACCACTCCGTCACCGCAAGCGCGACCGCCAACAGCACTCCCTGCAGTGGTACGGGCACTGGCGAGTGCACGATTGGTAACGCCACAATGACCAGTCATGGCGCGATCGCGGGCGCCGCTCAGGGCGGCACGGCCAGCGTGACGTTCACGATGAGCAACGGGTGCACCGCCCAGGAGCTCACGCTCGTCTCGTACACCGCCCCGTCCGACACGTTCTCGCGTGACACCGCGTCCGAGCAGCAGGTATTCAGCGTGAAGACCGGCACGTACAAGAACGGGAGCTTCACGGTCTCGGTCGCGGTACCGAGTTGCTTCTTCCAGGTCGACTTCGTCATCGGCAAGGTGATCGAGCACCTCGGACCGGCCGACTCCTCGAACTTCTACAGCGACCAGGGCCGCCTCATCGAGGGCGTCAACGGCGGCATGACGTCATGCAGCACGGGCAGCAGCACCGGTTCGAGCACGGGCAGCAGCACCGGTTCGACCACAGGCAGTAGCACCGGTTCCACCACCACAGGCAGTAGCACCGGTTCCACCACCACGGGCGGCAGCACCGGTTCGACCACGGGCGGCAGCACCGGGTCCACCACCACGGGCAGCAGCACCGGGTCCACCACGGGCGGCAGCACCGGTTCGACCACCACGGGCGGCAGCACCGGTTCGACCACCACGGGCGGCAGCACCGGTTCGACCACCACGGGCGGCAGCACCGGTTCGACCACGGGCAGCACTACCGGTTCGACCACGGGCAGCACTACCGGTTCGACCACGGGCAGCACTACCGGTTCGACCACGGGCAGTGGCACCGGTTCGACCACGGGCAGCACCACCGGTTCTGCGAACACCACCGGTAACACCGTTGCCGGCTTGCAGACCCCGCCGAGCACCGGCACGGTCGGAACGGTGACCCCGATCGTCGCGCTTCAGGGAGGCTCGATTCAGGTTTCACCCAGCAACGATCGGGGCGTCCAGACCTCACCGGTCGCCGGCGTCCAGAGCCTTCCGTCGACGAGCACGGAAAGCGCGCCGACACTCCCGCTCGCGGCACTGGGCCTCGGGCTCATGGGGATCGGCGGAGTGCTCCTCCGTCGCGATACCCGGATCTAGCCCGCAGGCACTTCCGATGTCAGCCTTGCGCTGAGGGGAGCCCCGAAAGGGGCTCCCCTTCCTTTGTATGCGTTGCGATGGTTGCGCATGGCGGCCTGGCCCACACTTAGCCCGTGACCGACGCGATCCAATACGGCCAGGAGCGCCGCCTCGTGTCCGTGCTGTTCGCCGACTTCGTGGGCTTCACCACCTTGTCCGAGGAGCTCGACGCCGAGGTGCTCCAGGAGCTCGTGTCGGGGATCTTCGAGGACCTTGCCGAGCAGGCGGTCACCTATGACGGCACGATCGAGAAATTCATCGGAGACGCCATCTTCGTGATCTTCGGCGCGCCGCTGGCGCACGAAGATGATCCGCAGCGCGCGTTGCGGACCGCACTCGCGATGCACCGGGTCTTCGGGGAGCATGCGGCGCGGGCCAAGAAGGATCGGGGCATCGAGCTCGGGCTGCGCATCGGCGTGCACACCGGCATGGTCGTCGCCGGCAACGTTCGCTCCGTCGCCGAGTACGGCGTCATGGGCGACACCGTGAACACCGCCGCCCGGCTCCAGGAGTCCGCGCCGCCGGGTGATACGTATGTGACCCAGGCGACGTTCAGACTCACGAATCGCGAGTTCACGTTCCGCGAGGTCGGACCGGTCGAGCTCAAGGGCAAAGAGAAGGCGGTCCTGGCGTATGCGCTCACCGGTGAGCGATCGGACATCCGCGTCGCAATCGAGCTGAACGCGCCGCTCGTCGGGCGGTGGATGGAGCTCTCTCGGCTGGACCTCGCGTACCAGTCCGCGCGCATTGGGCGCACGGAGGTCGTGCTCATCGCTGGCGAGCCGGGGATCGGCAAGAGCCGCCTGGTCTCGGAGTTCATCGGGCTCGTGACGGCGGACGATGGTGCCGCCGGCACCGACGCACCGCGGGTATTGCGGTGGACGTTCTCGCGCGTGAACCAGCGCAGCTACGCCGGGTTCATCGAACCGCTGCTCGTCGAGCTGCAGATCGACCCGGCGGCGCCCGAGGCCCGCGAGCGGCTGACCGACAAGGTCACGGAGCTGGGATTCGCGAATCCGGAGGCGACGACGCAGGTGCTCGCGCAGTTCCTCCATCTTGCCGGCGCGGAGGAGGCCACGAGCGAATCGGACGAGTGGAAGCGCGGCATGTACCTCATCATCTTCGACGTGCTGGGCGCGCTCGCCCGCACCCGCCCGCTCCTCTACGTGCTCGAGGATCTCCACTACGCCGACTCGGCCTCGCTGGACCTGCTGTGGTTCCTCGCCGGCCGCGGTGCACGGGTACCCCTGCTCATCCTGTTGGCGCAGCGCATCGGCGCGGGCGGGCAGCCGCGGCCGTCGCGCACGAACTTCACCCAGATGGTGCTCGAGCCGCTCACCGATGAAGAGGCCGCGCGGATCGTCGAGTCCACGCTCGAGTGGGCGCCCGCGGAGCTGCGCGATCGCATCGTCGGCCGGGCCGGCGGCAATCCGTTCTTCATCGAGGAATCGATCCGGGCGCTCGTTGACTCGGGAGCGATCGCGCGCGACGAGAAGGGCGACTGGGTCCTCCGGGAGCGTGCCGCCGCACTCGATGTCCCCGCGACGCTCCACGCCGTCGTGGCGGCGCGGATCGATCGCCTGCCGGTGCTCGCGCGCGAGTGCATCCAGCTCGCCTCGGTCATCGGGCAGCGGTTCGACGATCGCGTGCTGCGCGCCGCGGGCGGTGACCGGCTCGCTGATGCGGTGGACATCCTCATCGCGGCCGACCTCGTCGTCGAGGGCGCACCGGGGGAGCGCCGCGAAGGTCGCTTCCGGTTCAAGCACGCCGTGACGCAGGAGGTCGCGTACAACACGCTCCTTGTGCGCCGCCGGACCGAGCTGCACCGGCGCGTGGCTCTGTCGATCGAGAACGTGCTCGTAAATGAGCTCCGCGACTTCTACCCCGCCCTGGCCCACCACTACCTGCTGGGCGAAGTCCCCGACAAGGCCGCGATGTACTCGTGGAAGGCCGCACAGCGCGCGCTGAACATCCACGCACACGTCGAGGCGTTGCGGTTCGCGGAACAGACTGCGGAGCTCTACGAGAAGCTCGGCGACATCGACAAGGCCGTCGACGCGCTGTATCTCGTTGGTCGCGTCCGCCGCTACCACGGCGAGGGCGACGCGGCCCTCGGCGCGTATGAACGCGCGCGGATCCTCCTGGAGTCACGCCCCGAGCCGGATCCCAAGCAGGTCGCCACCGTCTACGCCCACATCGCTGAGCTCGCGACGCGGTGGGACGCGAAACATCCTGACCTCGACGGGGTCATTGCCCGGGGGCTTGCGCTCGTGGGCGACGAGCCGTCACCGGAGCGCGTCCGCCTCCTCGCCGCCCGTGCATTCGCGCCACGCAAGCTCGCGCGCGCGACCGATGCCGACTGGGAGAACGCCCTACGCACCGCCGAGGAGGCGCTCGGCATCGCGGAGGATCTCGGACTCCTGCGGGAGGTCTCGCTGTCCCTCGACGCCATCGGCTACGCGTATCGCTCCCTCGGGCGGTTCCGCGACGCGTACGCCGCGAACCAGCGACGGATCCCGATCGCCCAATCCCTGCAGGACAGTGACGAGCTCATCGACGCGCACAACATGGTGAGCGCGAGCGCGATCGTGCTCGGGAATCTCGACGAAGCGATCGAGCACGCCCGCCTGGCGAGCGAGATCGCCCAGTCAACCGAGAAGCCGCGGCTGGGCGGCTACGCGCTCGTCCTGGCCGCCGGCGCGCGCTTGCTGCTCGGCGACTTCCAGGGCTGCGTGGCGGCGGTGAACGAGTCGCCGGCATTCGACCTCACCCACGTCGATCCGAATTGGAAATCACTCCTCGCGTTCGGGATGGGGGCCGCGGCTGCGAGCGAGAACGCCGGCGAGGAGCAGCGGTTCCGCGATCGCCTCGCCGAGAGCGAGCCGAACCCCGCCGAGGTCGCGACAGCCGAGCTTCTCGCGGCGATCTATGGCTGGCGCGAGAGCGAGAGCGCGTATCAGGCCGCCCGGAGCGCGGGTGCGCCGAGCGGCATCATGGACCGCACGGTCTGGGGCCCGCTCATGGCGGTCGCCGCAGCGCGGTGGGGCATCGATGATGAGTCGAACGACGAGCGCATCGGCGGGCTGATCGAACGCACGGCATACGCGCGCGGGCGAGCCCTGCTCACGCAGGCCCAGGGGTTACGGGCGTCGCGGCGCGGAGAGCATGCGAAGGCGGAGAAGCTCCTGTTTGACGCGATGCAGGCCTTCGCCACGCTCGACCTCGAGTACGAGCGGATGGTCGCCCTCGCGGACCACGCCAGTGCCCTCGCGGCGCAACGACGGTTCGATGACGCCGCGGCAGAGCGCACCGAGGTGCGGGCGTACGCCGAGCGCGCGACCGCGAAGGCGTTGCTCGGGTCCCTCCAGCAGGTCCCCGCCGCGGTCTGACCCCTCAGTCGCTGAGGTAGCGGTCCATCAGCGGCGTCAGATATTTCGTGAGCCAGTCCACGGTGCGGCGCAGCGAGTCGATCCGATTCTCCAGTCGCGAGAAGCCGTGACCCTCGTTCGCGTACTCGTGGTACTGGTGCGGCGCGCCGTTGGCCTTCAGCGCCTCTACGATCTGGAGTGCTTCGCTCTTCGGCACCCGCGGGTCGTTGGCCCCCTGCAGGACGAGGAGCGCCGCGCGGATCTTCTTCGCGTGAGTGATGGGCGATCGATCGAGGTACAGCTGCGGGTCCTTCGCCGGGTCGCCGAGCTCACGGATCAGGTACTCGCGCAGGTCGCCGCGGGTCGTATCGAACAGGGTCTTCCACGAGACGACGCCGACGCTCGACACGCCGGCCGCGAAGCGGTCCGGGTGCCGCGCGAGCGCAAAGAGGGTCATGAACCCGCCGTAGCTGCCGCCGGTGATGCCGACCCGCGCCGGATCGGCGATCTGCTCCTTCGCGAGCCAGTCGATCCCGGCGATGACGTCGGCGAGGTCCCCGCCGCCCCAGTCGCGCCGGTTCAGCTCCTGCCACTCCCGGCCGTAGCCGGTCGAGCCGCGCACGTTCGGGGCGAGCACGACGAGGCCGCGGTTCGCGAGCAGCTGAGGCGTCGGGTCCCACCAGCGGAAATGCTGGCCCGTGGGTCCGCCATGGATGTACATGACCGCACCCGGGACACCCGCGCCGCGCATAGCTTCCGCGTGCGGCACGTACAGCAGCGCGGGAACCAGGCGGCCATCAGCGCCGGGGTACCGGACGTGCGTCGGCTCCACGAATACCCGCGGATCCACCTTGCCCCCGAGCGAGTCGGTGATCGGACGGAGCGTGAGCTGATCGCCTTCGCGCACCCAGACGTCCGTCGGCCGACGCGCTGACGAGAAGGTCATCGCGATGGTCTCGCTGTCCGGCGCGACGCGCTGCCAGTCGTAGACACCGGGGAGATCGGCGACCGGGGTCGCCGCGCGCGACGACGCGAACACGCGGTGCACCGCGCGCGTGGCGTCCTTGTCCTGGAGGTAGAGGACGCCGCGAGCGTCCGGCCGCCACACCGGCTTCTGTTCGTCGAACGGGTTGTCCGTGAGGTAGCGCAGCCGCGCGGCCGTCGTCCCCTCGAGGTCGATGAGCGCGATCTCACGGCGGCCGCGCGCGCTCGTGGTGAACGCGATCGTCCGGCCGTCGGGAGACCAGGATGCGTACTGAGAGTCGCCGCTCATGCCGTCGCGTGTCTCGAGCTTCACCGCCTGGCCGCCGGCCGCAGGCATGAGGTACAGCTCGGCCGCGATCTGCGATGACGATGACCGCCAGGACTCGAACACGATCCAGCTGCCATCGGGGGAAAACACTGGACGCGCATCCTCATACGCCCCATCGGTGAGCTCACGCCGCCGACCGGTCGCGGCGTCAAGGAGCTGCACGCTGAAGCGCTTCCCGCCGACATTCGCGACGCACGCGATCGACCGGCCGTCGGGTGACCAGCTGATGTCGCGATGCGTCGCGACGTCGTCGGATGAGACCTTCCGCTCATGCTCGCCGTCGCGGTCGACCACCCAGACGGACATCCGCTCGGTGCCGGCGTCATCGCGGATGAACGCGATCTGGCTGCCGTCCGGCGACCAGCGGGGCTGCACGCTACGGCTGTCGGCCTCGGTGAGCTGGATGATCCGGTCGCCCTCGAGCGGCGCGACGTACAGCTCGTACGCGCCGGTGCGATTCCAGGAGAACGCGACCTCTTTTCCGTCCGGCGACAGGTCGATGCCGCCCCAGACGTCGTCGACGCTCGGGAGACCGCCCACGAGCTCCGCGTCCAAACGCGCGAAGCCCTCGCCGAGGGGTACCGGCCGGAAGCGCGGCGCTGCGGTGAGGAGGTCCGTCGGCGGGTTGGCGATCGTCGTTGGCGGCGAGACGGTGCCCTGCGCCTGCCAATCCTCCGCGAAGCTGCGCGGCCGTGCGCTGGCCGCGGCAGCCGGCGGCGCACTTGGGGCCGCGGCAGGCTGGGCCCGTCGGGCCGGATGGGGCGCGGCCTCCGTGCGCTCACGCACCTCCTGGGCCACGACGAGCGTCTCCGTCCCCATGCCGGCCTCACGGGCCGAGGTGGTCTCTTGCGGAACGATGATGGGGTTCGGTTTCATTTGGTCTTCGAGCCGGCCCTTGTACGCGCGATCCCACGGCGCCTGCAGCAGGATGCCGAAGCGTTTCTTGGGCTGCGGGAGCTCGCGCTGGAGGAACAGCAGCGTGTCGCGACCGGCGTTCCAGATGGGCGGCCGGCGCGCGGACAGCACCGCCGAGAACTGCAGCGCGGTCAATCCACGCGCCGCGTCCGTCCCAAGGTCGAGGTCACCGCAGAACAGGACGCCGCCGGACTTGCGGCCCAGCACGACCGTCGCAGCGTCACCGTTCTCGCCGACCCGGACGATCTGCGCGTCGGGCCGGACGAGCTCCTCGGTGGAGAGCGTGAGGTCCGCCCCACCGGGGATGGACGCCGCGTCGTCCGTGTGGGCCGCGATCTGAACGCCGAGGGCGTCGCGGTAGCGCGCGGCGTCGCCGCCGCGAGCCGCGTTCGTGATCAGCAGGACCGACGCCGGACCCGCGCCGCGGATGAGCCGCAGGGCCCGCTCGCTGTACGCGGGTGCGTCGATGAGTAGATTGCCCCGAGCGCTGTCGAAGATGATGTACTGGCGCTCGTCGTCGAGCGGCTCGTAGAGCTCGAAGATCCACGAGCGAAGCTGGTGAATATCCATCAGGCGCGGCCATCGTAAAGCGATGGCAGGACCAACGATCCGTTCGACCGGACCACCTTCCGGAGGCCCTCTGCGCGCGCGATCGCGCGCGCGGCGACGGCCTCGTCCCAATCGAACAACCGGACCAGCTGCTTCTCGGTCAGCTCTCCGGTGAGCTCGACGGTGCGTGCCACCAGCGCGGCGGTCGCGTCGGCCGATGACAGCCGCTCGGCCGTACGCACCGTTTCGGGATAGCGCCGCAAGAACAGGTCGTACGTGTAGTTGTAGTCCTCGCGGCCTTCGCCGACGGCGCGCACGCGGGCCACGTACATGAGCCGCTGTACCTCGTCGATCGCCTTGGCGTACGTCGCGCGTCCCTCCTTCGACGTGATGCCGAGCTCGGCGCGCATGCGCTTGGTCTGGGTCTCGCCGTTCTGCGCGAGGAACTCGATGACTCGCCGCGCCACATCGGAGAGCCGGCCGGCCCGCACGTCAGCGACGTGGTCGTCGTCCTCCCCGGCGCGGCCGAACGTGGCATAGAAGGTCGGCAGGAGCTTCATCGAGACGAACGTCGGCTTCTTGGAGAGCAGCACGCCGTAGTAGAGCTTCTTCTCCTCGGGCAGCTCGTCCTTCCAGGTCCACATCCAGTTCCACTTGCGGTTCGTGTCGTTGGTGGAGAGGTGATCGAAGCAGGCCGGGATGGGCGCGTCGCCGGTACGCAGCGTGAAGGCGAATGCGAAGCCGAGTGTGTCGATCAGCCGAACGAGCTGCTCCGCGTTCCGGACGCGGTGCGCGCGGGCAAGACGTTCACGATGCTTCTCGGCCGCCGGCATTGACCCCGCCATCGCTACGAAAAGAAGAGCGCGACGAGGCCGCTGAGCGCCGCGATGCGCATCGCGCGCGACGCCGAGCGCGCGAGCGCGGCGTACTCACGGCGAGCCGGGCTCGCTTCGGGCAGATCGTCGAAGTCGCGCGTCTGCGCGCGGAACGTGCGAGCAACCGATGACGCCCACGCGCTCGCGTACAGCGTCGCGACGACCAGCACGGCGAGCGCGATCCAGCGGGCGATCAGTCGCGGCCCGACATCGGCGTCCTCGAACGCGAAGAGCTTCAGGAGGGTGGTACCGAGCAGCGCCAGGAGGGCGAGTCCCGCGAGCCGGTCGTAGCGCGGCGACGGAGCGCCGAGGACGATCGCGCCACCGACGAGCACCGCGAGCGCGGCGTGATACCCGAACTGCAAGAGGTCGAAATACAGCGTTTCCACGCACGAACAAGCGTAGGAGAGGAATTTCCGACCTGCAGGCACGGTTATCCTTTGCGTCATGGGGAGCTATCGCGACTACCTCAGCGACCTGAAGAAGCACGTCGCCGAAGCGACGCCACAGCAGGTCCAGGAGCTGCTGAAGGGCGAGGTGCAGCTCGGTGACGTGCGCGAGAAGAACGAATGGGACGAGGGCCATCTACCCGGAGCCGCGTTCGTCCCGAAGAGCTACCTCGAGCAGTGGGCTGAGGACCGCCTCCCGAACAAGGACAAGCCGACGATCCTGTACTGCGCCGCCGGCGTGCGCTCCGTGATGGCCGCCGATGCGCTCCAGAAGCTGGGCTACACGAACGTCATCTCCATGAGCGGCGGCTTCAATCGCTGGAAGGACGCGGGCCTTCCGTGGACGAAACCGGAGACGCTCGCGCCCGAGCAGGCGCAGCGGTACTCGCGACACCTCCTCATCCCTGAGATTGGCGAGCACGGCCAGCTCACGCTGCTCCGCAGCAAGGTCCTGCTCATCGGCGCGGGCGGGCTCGGCTCGCCTGCGGCGCTGTACCTGGCCGCGGCCGGGGTCGGCACCCTTGGCATCGTCGACTCCGATGTCGTGGACGCGACGAACCTGCAGCGCCAGATCCTGCACAACACCTCGCGGCTCGGACGGTCCAAGGTCGCATCCGCACGCGAGACGATCACGGCGCTCAACCCCGACATCACCGTCAACGGCTACGAGGAGCGGCTCTCCGCCGCGAACATCGACCGGATCATCGCCGGCTACGACGTGATCGTGGACGGCTCCGACAACTTCCCGACCCGCTATCTTGTGAACGACGCATCCGTGAAGCACCGCATCCCCGTCGTGCACGGGAGCATCTACCGGTTCGAGGGTCAGGTCACGGTGTTCAAGCCGTTCGACGGTCCGTGCTACCGGTGCCTGTTCCACCAGCCGCCGCCGCCGGAGCTCGCGCCGTCGTGCGCGGAGGCCGGTGTCCTGGGCGTGCTGCCGGGGATCATCGGCTCGATCCAGGCGAACGAAGCGATCAAGCTGCTACTCGGGATCGGCGAGCCGCTCGTGGGACGGTATCTCCTGTTCGACGCGCTCGAAGAGTCGTTCCGCGAGGTCAAGCTCCGCCGCGACCCCGACTGCCCGGTCTGCGGCGAGCATCCCACCATCACCGAGTACATCGACTACGAAGGCTTCTGCGCATCGCCCGGCGAATGGCAGACTGAGCACGCGACCGCGCTCAAGGGGAACGGCTCGATACCAACGGCGCGCTAGTCGGTATCCTCAGGCGGATGCGCCGCACGATCGCTCTCCTGGTCACCGCCGTCATCGCCCTCACCGCGTGCTCGCCCACGGCGACCGCGAGCGCACCACCGGCAGCGCAAAAGACCGGAGACTTCAAGCAGAGCAAGCTCGACATCGCCTATTCCTTCATGTCGGACGCGTCCGTGCACAACCCGACCTCGAAGCAGCTGCTCACCGGTGCGCTCGACGCGATGAAGAAGGAGGCCAAGGCCAGCGGCGGATCCGATGACGTCGCGACCCCGGACTTCTCGACGGACACCTCGACCAATCTCGGCGACTTCAAACAATTCGCGGCCGCGGCCGGCCAGCTGGCCGCGAAGAACGCGCAGCTCTCGGCCGACCGCCTGGGCGAGGCCGGCATCGTCGGCATGATGCAGGCCGATCCGGATTGCCACACCTACTACCTCGACGGCAAGGGCGGCGTGAAGAACTCGCGCAACGAGACCCCCAAGGGCAGCGCACCGCAGCTCCCGAGCGGCGGCACATTCATCCAGCAACAGCCGGATCAGGCCGGGCTGCAGGCGAAGATGCTCGACGGTGGCGTCGCGTACCTCACCTGGCACGCCTTCGAGATCAATGGCACCTATCGCGTGACCGACGCCGTGAAGACCGTGCTCGACAAGGCTGTCGCGGCCGGTGCGAAGGCCTGGCTGTTCGACCTGCGCGCGAACGTCGGGGGCAACGGCGCCGACACGATGTGGAGCTGGTTCCTGAACGGCGAGAGCACCCTCAAGGTCGCGGTGAAGAACGGCAACGCCGGGACCCAGACCGCCAACAAGGACCTCCGTCTTGGGCCGGCGTATCAGCTGCCGATCGCGGTCATCCTCAACGACCGCGGCGGCTCCGCCCCGGAGGTGCTGGCCGCCGGCCTCAAAGAGAACAAACGCGCGACGATCGTCGGCAGCAAGTCCACCGGATGCCTCGGCTCGACGAGCAGCTCGCCGCTCGGCAGCGACGGATCGCAGCTCTACGTGGTCCAGCAGGAGTTCGTCGGCGCGATCACCGGCACGAAATACAACAACAACGGCATCCAGCCCGATGTCGCCGCCGACGACGCATCGGCCATCGCGGCCGCGACCAAGGTCCTCCTCGACAAGATCGCCGGGAAGTGAGCCGTTCGCTGCGGGCGGTCGCGATCGCGCTCGCGATCGTGTCGACCGCCTGCACGTCCAGCGCGACGCCGGCGCCGTCGGGCCCGGAGAAGACCGCGATCACCGACAAGACCGCCTCCGAGCTCGTCGCCGTGATGACGGCGTGGCAGACCGCGATCGGCAAGAAGGACCTCTCCGGCTTCCAAGCGACCATCGATCTCACCCGCGCGGCGTTCCGCCGCTGCCAGTCGGAGACGTTCGACATCGCGGCGCGGCAAGGCTTCACGCCGTTCGAGGTCAAGGTCGCGAAGGTCGAGCCCTACCTCGACACGTACGCCCGCGCGTACGTGGGTGACGACGTCACTGGGTACTCGCGGATGTACTTCCGGCGCGACGGCGGGAAGTGGATCCGCAGCGAGCCACTCGACACCGAGCTCGGTGGCGATCAGACGAAGACCATCAATGGATTGCAGCTCAGCTACTACGGGATCGACAACGATGTGATCGACAAGTACGCCGCGTCCGGGAACGACGCGCGTACGTTCCTGCTGAAGCAGGCCGAGGGGCATACGTCCACCGGTCAGGCCTTCGGGCTCCGCGTCTTCCCGACCCGCGGCGCCGCGGGTCCCAATGTGGCGTGCAGCGTCGCGGGGTTCCACCTCACGAACGTGCCGAACGACCCATTCATCCGTCTGTTCAGCAACGCGCTCTCGTTCAAGCCGGATCTCGCGACGGTGACCGAATCGACGGCGAGCATCATCCGCCACGAGGGGCTGCACTGGCTGCAGGACCAATTCATCCCGGGGATCACCGCGCGCTTGCCGTTCTGGCTCGTCGAGGGCTGGCCGGATTACGTCGGACAGTCACGCAACCCCGCGACGAAAAAGAACGTCGTGTGCAACACGGCGACCCCGACATACAAGCAGCTCGAGGATGGCGTGCTGCAGACGCCCGAGACACCGCCGGAGCTGCCGGGGCAGTACTACTCGTTCGCGAACACGATGGTCGAGTACGTCTACAAGATCGGTGGCGGCGCAGGCGCGTATTGGGATCTCATGACGGCGTACAAGGCCGGCGTGGATGCGAAGGTGAATCTGCCGAAAGTGCTCGGGGTGACCCCCGAGAGCTTCTACTCGGGCTGGCTCCTCTGGACGAAGCAGACCTTCTGTTGAATTGACCTAGCGACCGAGCGAGCCTTCGCGCTCGTCCGTACGGAATGCGGTACGGACCATCCGTTTGTGACCCAATTTTGGTACCTCTGGGCGGTTGTCGGCGCCGCCACCCGCTGCCTATGGTGCTCTCAGCACTCAACGGGAACGGGAAAGGGGACGCTGGACATGGCCGTGGCTGTCGCACGCGTCGAAACGCTCGTGTCCGTCCCGACCCTGGGCCTCGACACCTTTGGCCCGATCCCCGACGTCATCGACCGCGCCCGCAATGGCGACCGCGCCGCGTTCGCCGAGCTCTACGACACCCACGTGGACAGCGTCTACCGGTACCTCCTGTACCGGGTCCGTGAGCCTTCCGACGCGGAGGACCTGTGCAGCGAGGTCTTCACCCGAGCCTTCGCGAACATCCACCGGTACCGCTGGCAGGGCAAGTCATTCCTCGCCTGGCTGTACACGATCGCCCGCAACGCGGTCACCGACCGCCGCCGGCGTGATCGGCCCACCGTGGAGATCGACAACGCATTCGGCCTCTCCGACGACGCTCCGACCGCCCATGACCGCGCCGTGCACGGCGAGGCCGTGGACGCGCTCCGCGGTGCCGTGCGGCACCTGACGACCGAGCAGCAGGAGGTCCTGCTCCTCCGCTTCGTCGAGAACCGCTCGAGCCGCGAAGTGGCGAAGCTGCTCGGCAAGAACGAAGGCGCCATCCGCGCGCTCCAGTTCCGGGCACTCGGTCGTCTGCGCAAGCTGATGCGCGAGGATCCGACCGCCTAGACCATCACGATGGCCGCGCGTCCGCGACGGTCCCCCGCTCGTACACTCGAAAGACCGATGATCCGCATGCGCCGCCCCGCCGTGCTCCTCGTCCTCGCCCTCATCCTGTCGTCCTGCGCGGCCATCCAGGAGCTGCCGATCGCGCGCTCGCAGACGAATTTCACGACAGCCGAGGCGGTCTTCAACATCCTGATCGAGCGGCATGTCGACAAGCCGACCTCGACGCAACTCCTGAACGCGGCCATCGACGCGGTCGCTGACCTTCTGGTGAAGATGAACGACCCCTCGCCACAGGTCACCAAACCGACGTTCACCGGCAGCCCGCAGTCCGACTTCGCGAAGTTCGCGTCGACCTTGAACGACGTCATCGCGGCCAACCCGAAGGAGGACCCCAAGCTCATCGAGCAGCAGGCCACGGACGGGATGGCCCGCTCGATGAACGAATGCCACACGTACTACCTCGACCCGGCGCGGGCGAAGGGGTTCAACGCGCCACCGCAGGAGTACTCGGGCATCGGCGCGACCATCACGTCGCCCGGCCCGAACGATCTCGTCGAGGTGGCCCAGGTGTTCCCGGGCAGCCCGGCCGAGAAGGCCGGCGTGAAGAAGGGCGACAAGATCAAGATCGTCAACGGCGAGGACACGCTGGGGCTCACCTCGGAAGAGGTCGCCAACAAAATCAAGGGCCCCGAGGGCACCACCGTGAACATCGTGTTCGTGCGCAATGGCGCCGACACGCCGCTCGCGATCGTCCGAGCGAAGCTCACACCGCCGCGAGTCATCGACCAGACCGATGACGGGAACGTCGGGTACATCTCCGTGTCGCAGCTGAACGGCGACGTCTCGAACCAGGTGGCCCAGGCTGTGAAGCGGCAGAACGACGCGGGCGTCGTCGGCCGGATCCTCGACCTCCGCAACGATCCAGGTGGCGATCTCTCGGCGGCCGTCGACATCGCCAGCATCTTCATGAAGAACGCCACGCTCGTGTACCAGACCGGCCGCGATGGGAATCGCACCCCGCTTCGCACGAACGACCGGATGTACGTCGCCGATGCGAAGCCGCTCGTCGTGCTCGTGAACAAGAACTCGGCCTCCGGCGCCGAGATCATCGCCGCGGCCGTGCAGGCGAACGGCGTCGGCACGGTCATGGGCGAGCGCACCGCGGGCTGCGTCGGCGTCGGGCAGCCGCGCGAGCTTCCCGACGGCGGCCTCCTGCTCGTGACCATCGCGCGCATGGACGACGCGAAGACCGGCGAGTCGCTGAACGGCCCAGGCAAGGGCGTGCTTCCGGACAAGCTCGTCGCGGAAGACCCCAACAGCACGGATGCGCCACGCCTGGCGGCCGACGCGTTCATCCGCAGCGGCGGGAAGAGCTAGGAGCCCGCCACCCCGAGGCCGACGAGTCCGGCGAGGAGCACCGCGACGCCGGCGTACTGATTCGGCGCGAGCCGCTCGCCGAGCACCGTGATCGCGAGCAGTGCCGGGATGATCGGGTACACGCCGCTTCCGGTGGCGACGATCGAGGCGTAGCCGCCCTGCACGCCGAGCACGTAGAACACGTTCGCGAGCGTGTCGAACACCCCCGAGCCGATGACGATGGCTGCGGTCGCAAGGCCGATCCGGCCGGGGACCGGCCGCCGCAGAGCCATGAGGATCACGACCGATGCCGCGACGCTGATGATCCGCTGCATCAGGATCATCGCGAGCCCGTCGTGCTCTCGTGTCGCGTACGCCATCAGGGCGGCCCAGCCCCCGAACGCGAGCATCGCGAGGATCGCGAGCCAGACTCCCGGCTTTGGCCGGCTCAACGCGGCCGCAAGGCTTCGGCCATCGGTCCCGGTCATCAGGATGCCGATGGTCGTGACGCCGATCGCGACAGTCTGCGCGGTCGAGAGACGCTCGCCGAGGAACACGACGACGAGGAGCACGGTCACCATGACGTACGCGGCGCCGATCGGGCTCACGATCGCGATCGGCCCGAGGGCCAGGGCTTTGTAGAACAGGAGCAGCCCGGTGAGGCCGAGCGCCGCGAGCGCGCACGCGAGCGGGAGCTGCTGCATCTCGAGGTGCGGGAACCGGCCCAGGACCGCGAGGGCGGCGGCGTACAGGACGGTCCCCGTGACCTGCATGCCGAGCATCGCCTGGAAGACTCCGAGCCGGCGGGTCGACAGCGCCCCGGCGTAGTCGGCCAGGCCCCAGCCGACCGCGGCACCGACGCCGAAGAGAAGCGGGGTCAGATGACGAGCTGGCGCGGCGCGCGCGTCAGGTTCCGCGATCCATCCGCCGTGATGACAAGCATGTCCTCGAGCCGTACGCCTCCGACGGCCGGGTCGTAGACCCCAGGCTCGACCGTGACGACGTCGCCGACGATCAGTGGCGACCCGCCTCCGCGGCCGAGGCTGGGTTGCTCATGGATCTCGAGGCCGACGCCGTGGCCGGTCCCGTGGATGAAGCCGCGCGTCACCGGATCCGTGGGGTCGTGTTTCTGGCCATCGCGCAGCGTGTCGTAGCCCGCGGCGAAGATGACGTCTTCGACGAGCTCGTGCACTTCGCGGCCGGTGATCCCGGGACGGAGGGCCTTGATCCCGGCGTCCTGCGCCCGCATGACGACGTCGTACATCTGCACGATCTCCGCGGACGGGACGCCCTTCGAGACGGTCCGGGTCATGTCGGCGTAGTACCGCGTCTCCTTGTGCTGCGGGAAGATGTCCATCACGACCGGCTCGCCCGCCCGGAGGGGGCCGGTCCCGATCATGTGCGGATCCGCCGCCTGCGGTCCCGGCGCGATGATCGTGGACTCGGCAATGCAACCGCGCTCCAGGAGCGCGCCCTCCACGACCGCACGAATGCGCTCGGCCGTCAGGGTCACTCCGTCCAGGACCAGCGTGCCGTCGCCTTGCACGCTGGCACGCGTGATGGCGTCCACGCCGAGCTGCCAGGCCTCCTCGGTGGCGCGCTGGGTCGCCTCGAGGGCCGCGATCTCGTCGGCGCGCTTGGCCCGACGACGCTGTTCGAGGCCTTCGATGACCGTCACGTCCAGGCCCCTGGCCCGCAGCAGATCGGCAAGGGCGACCGGAAAGTACTGCGGCACGGCAATGCGCCGGGCATCGTGCGCGACCAGAAACCGCTCGATGAGACTGGCGGTGGCCTCCGAGATGGGGCTCATCGCGGCCTTGAG
>JALZAB010000149.1 GCA_030948585.1 Chloroflexota bacterium | reverse complement strand
GTGCTCGAAGTCCGCGGGGACGAGGGTCGATCCGTTCGATGCCATAGGGACGGCATACCCGCACGTCCTCGGCTCGCACAACTCGCGTTCTCGGTCGCGCGGTCTCAGTGCGGTCTCATTGGGCTGGGACGCGAGTGCGCTCGATGACTCCGATGCAACGAATCGGACACATTCGTGCGCCGAGCGGTACAGCTAGCTAGGCGCGCCCTCGTCGGTCATCCAGCGTTCGACATCGCGCGTGTAGGCGACCGGGCCTTCGGGGAACCACAGGGCGATCTCCGCGGCGGCCGTCTCCGGCGCGTCGCTGGCGTGCACGAGGTTACGCAGCCCGACCAGTGCGTAGTCGCCCCTGATCGTTCCCGGGGCCGCCTCGTGCGGCCGCGTCGCGCCGACCATCGACCGCACGACCGCGATCGCATTCGGGCCTTCGAGCACGGCGGCGACGACCGGAGACGCGCTGATGGTCTTCACGAGATCGTCGTAGAAGAACTTGCCCTTGTGCACGGCGTAGTGCTGCTCCGCGAGCGCGCGCTCGACCTTGACCAGGCGAAGGGCGGCGAGTCGGAGGCCGCGCCGTTCGAATCTGGCGAGCAGCTCGCCGGCGATCGCCCGCTGGACGGCGTCGGGCTTCAGCACGATGAGGGTCCGTTGGACGTTCTCGCTCACGAGGCTTTCTCCATCGCCGGTTCTTCGTCGGCTTCGGGCGCCACGAGCTCACTGACCGTGGCCCGCGGGCCGACCGCCGCCAGGTACGCGAGCTCCGGGCGCAGATACAGCTGCGCCACCCGCTGGATGTCGGCGGCCGAGATGCCGTCGATGATCGCGATGAGCTCCTCGACGCTGCGGATCCGGTCAAGGAAGAGCTCCTGGCCGGCGAGCCAGCTCGACACGCCACGGGAGTGCTCGAGACGCAGCTCGATGCGGCCCTTCACGAAGTCACGGACCCGGAGCAGCTCGGCGTCGCCGACGGTCTCGGTGCGCAGGCGCGCGACCTCGGCGAGCGCGGCCGCGACGGCCTCGCGCGCGCGGGTCGGGGCGACCCCCGCGTAGATCACGATGTGACCGGCGTCCTGATAGTTGGATACGTAGGAGTGGACGTCATACGCCAGGGCGCGTTTCTCGCGCAGCTCGAGGAAGAGCCGGCTCGACATGCCCTCGCCGAGGACCGCGTTCAGCATGTCGAGCGCGAACTTGTCCGGATGCATCTGCGGCACGCCCCGCCAGCCGACGCACACGTGCGCCTGTTCCCCACGCTTGGCCAGCGTCCGCGTTCGGGTGCGGCCGGACCGGGGCGCGGGCTTGCCGGCGATCGGCGCACGCGCGGGCAGGTCGCCGAAACGTGACGTGACGGCGGCGATGGCCTCCGCCTCGTCGATGCGGCCGGCGATGGCGACGACGATCCGCGCCGGCGCGTACTGGCTGTCCATGAATGCCCGCAGGCCGGGAGCGGTGAGCCCGAGGACCACGGGTTGCGGGCCGGCGATCTCCCAGCCCAGCGGGTGATTGGGGTAGAGGAGCTCGTCGATGAGCGTGTGCACGCGGTCCTGGGCCTGATCGCGATACATCCGGATCTCTTCGACGATGACGTTCCGCTCCGACTCGACATCGGTCTCTCGAAGGAGCGGCGCCCGCACCATGTCCGCGACCACGTCGAGGGCCAGAAGGTAATGCCGGGCCGGAACGAAGGACGAGAAGACGGTGGCCTCCTTGTCCGTCGACGCGTTGACGGAGCCTCCGACCCCCTCGATCTGCTGGCTGATCTCCGAGGCGCTCGGGCGGTTGGCCGTGCCCTTGAACACCATGTGCTCGAGGAAATGGCTGGTCCCCGCGTTCACCTTGGACTCGGCACGCGAGCCCACGCCCACGTACACCGCGACCGACGCGGATCGGGCTTCGGGCATGTCCTTGACCAGCACGCGCACGCCGTTCGGCAGCGCGACGCGCTCGTATCGCATGGCTACGACGCTAGCAGGGCGCTATTCGGACGCGTTCCATGCTCCGTAGCTGATCACGAGATCCGCGCCTGCTCGACGCGACGCGGCCAGCGTCTCGCGCTCGGCCGCAGGCCCGTCGAGCTCCTCGGCCGCCGCGACGAACCCGGCGTGCTCGTCGGCGGTGTGGAACGAGATGACCGGCCGGCGCACCACCGCACGAAGACCGGCAACGACGTCGAGCGCCGGGGTTCCCGGCTTCACGACGACGGCGTCCGCTCCCTCGGCCACATCGCGCAGCGCGCGGGACCGGGATGCGATCGCATCGTCCGCCGCCAGGAGCGGCACGGCGCGCTCGCCGATCGGCGCGCTGTCGACCAGCCGCCGGTGGATGGAGTACAGGCTGCTCTCGAGCTTGGCCATGGCGGCCACCGGCAGGTCTTCGTGTTCACCGGCGAGTGCGCGCCGCAATGCGGCGACACTTCCATCGAGCATCCCCGAGGGGATCACCAGGTCGGCGCCGGCCTCAGCATGGGCGATCGCGATCTCGCCAAGGCGCTCGAGGGTGCCGGACACATCCGCCCCGCCATCCTTGAACAACACGCACTGCCCGTGGTCGGTGTACGCGCACACGCAGACGTCGGTCGCCACGCCCAGCTCGGGAACCGCCTCCTTCACGGCGCGGATGGCCCGCGACAGGATGTGATCGCGCTCGCTCGCGATGAACGCCCGGGCGTCCTTGCGATCGGTGGCGGCGAACAGCAGGAGTCCTGCGAAGCCGGCCGATGCGGCGGCGCGCGCGTCGCGGACCAGCTCGGTCAGCGACAGGCGTTCCAGCTGGCCGGTCCCCTCGACCCGCTCGCGATCCTCGACCGACGCCGACACCACGAGCGGGAGGATCATCCGCGAGGCGAGGCTCTTTTCGCTGAAGGCGCGGGCCCACACCGGATGCTCCGCCAGTGGACGGCGGGCCACGGTGTTACGGCCGATCTCGGGCCCCATGTCCCCATGGTAGTCAGGCCGACGTAGCATTCTCGGCCGTGAGATCCGCGCGGCCCCTGCTCGGCCCGCTCCTTGCGATCTCGGTCCTGATCTCGTTCCCCCAGCCGGCCCGCGCGGACGACACGATCACGGCGCTGCCGGCCAGAGCGAACGTCGGGCCGATGCGGCACCTGTGGCAGACCCTGAACAACTGTGGCCCCGCGGCCGTCGTGATGGCGCTCTCGACCTTCGGCATCCAGGCCGATCAGGAAGAGGCACGCCTCGCACTCCGGGGCCCGGACGTGCGGCGCGGGATGGGGCCGGGCCCGGTGGACCCGTGGGGGTGAGCCAGCTATACGGGCTGCGCTCCGTGTCCCGAATGAACGGCACGATCGACCTGATGAAGCACTTCGTCGCGAACGGCTTCGCGCCGATGGTCACGCAGTGGATGCAGGATCCGTCGGTCTCGCGCATCGCCCACTGGCGCACGGTGCGGGGCTACGACGATGACCTGGGGGTCTTCTACGTGAACGACCCGATGCTCGGCGCCAACGTGCCGCTCTCCTATGAATGGTTCAACGCCAACTGGCAGCCGTTCAGCTACCGCTGGATGGTCCTCTACCAGCCCACTGACGCCGCGCAGGTGCAGGAGATCGTCGGTGCCGATTGGACCGAGGTCGGCATGCGCGACCGGTTCTACGCGCGGGCCAAGGCCGACGCGTACGCGCAGAAGACCAGCAGCGCGTGGCTCGCGTACGGCGAGGCCGCGTATCAGGACGGCTGGTTCGCGGAGGCCGTCGCGGCGTTCGAGCGGGGCATGCAGCTCGGCTCCGCCGCCGGCGTCTTCACCGTGCGGAACAGCTACCCGCTCGCCCTCCGCGCCATCGGCCGGCAGACCGACGCCAACAACGCGGCCGCGACCCTCGCGACCTTGGCTTCGACGCCGGCGACCGTGGTCCAATCACCTGATGGGTACGCGCTCTACCTTGCCTTCATGCGTGCGCACGAGAACGACAGCGTCCGACTGACCGAGAGCTAGCCGAACACCTCTCGCGCGCGGAGCAGCCGCTCCCCCGCCTCGCGGAGCACGTCGTCGGTCTTGCAGAACGTGAACCGGATCAGCCCGCGTCCGAGATCGGGTCGCGAGAAGAAGGACGAGCCGGGCACCGCGGCGACGCCGATCTCCGCGACGAGCCGCCGGGCGAAGGCGACGTCGTCGGCGACCCCGAAGGTCGAGATGTCGCACAGGATGTAGTACGCACCCTCGGGCAGCTGAGGCTGGAATCCGGCCTTCCCAAGTGCCGAGAAGAGGATGTCGCGCCGCTCCTTGTAGTGCGCGGAGAGATCGCGGTAGTACGGCACACCGAGGGTGAGCCCCGCCGCGACTGCTTCCTGCAGTGGCGCCGGCGCGCCGACGGTCACGAAGTCGTGGACCTTGCGGATCCCGGCGGACAGCCGCGGCGGGGCGACGATCCACCCGACCCGCCACCCGGTGACCGAGAACGTCTTCGACGCGCCGGAGATCGTGACGGTCCGTTCGGCCATGCCGTCGAGGGTGGCGATGGGGATGTGCGGGCCGCCGTAGCGGATGTGCTCGTAGATCTCATCGGTCACGGCGATGGCGTCGTACTCACGACAGAGTCCCGCGATGAGCTCGAGCTCCTCGCGCGTGAAGATGCGCCCGCTCGGGTTGTTCGGGGTGTTCACGATGATCGCCTTCGTGCGCCCGGTGAAGGCCGCACGCAGCTCATCCGGATCAAACGTGTACGCGGGCGCACGAAGTGGCACGAACACCGGCTTCGCGCCGCAGATCGCGGCGTCGGGTCCGTAATTCTCGTAGAACGGCTCGAGAACGACGACCTCGTCCCCCGGGTCGACGATGGCGAGCAGCGTGGACACCATCGCTTCGGTCGAGCCGCACGTCACCGTGAGCATCGTCTCCGGGTCGACGGACATGCCGTACAGCTCCGCGTAGCTCGCGGACAGCGCG